>QHNJ01000140.1 GCA_003218395.1 Verrucomicrobiota bacterium | reverse complement strand
GATTCCTTCCGCTGCCAGTTGAAGCCTTTGCTCTTCATGCACGCAAAAGAGTTACCAGCTGTAAGTGATGCTGCCGTCACTTGCGCGAGAAAATTTGCTGCCCAACGCAATCTTTCTTGCCGCTGGCTTCTCGCCGATCGGAATCACGCGGACATAAAAAGTGATTGGCGGGCCATCGGTTTTGCCGAGCAACCCCATCTTTTCCAATTCTGTCCAGTTATGGCCTCCGCTCGTTGTTTTCTTGAGAAGCCCGAGCTTTACCAAAGCTTCCCCGTTAAACTCGACCAATCCAAAAAACGCAAGCGGCGTCGCGGTGTCCTCCAACATAACTCGATAGGTGTCATCGGCGATTTGTTCGGATTGCAACAGTTTCGGACTGACCTCGATGCGCACAACTTTTCCAGCAAGATCGAATTTGTGCTGTTCGATTTCATTGAAAGAACGGACTTTGTCATCGACCGGCGCGTCGGCGGGTGCCTTCGCCGCTGGGTTAGTTATCAGTTCAGCCGGTGGCGGCGAGATGTTCTCCTTTGCCGGCGCGTAATCGAATGAGCAGTACAGAACTTCTTTTTTAACCTGTGAAAACATCGGCATCTCTGTGTGACCGATGTATTGAGCTTGCCCCTGAGAATCGAGCACGAGCCAATATTGTGGTAACTCCTTTGGATTGATTTTTTTCTCCGGCACCTTGAGCCGCACGTGCAGCCAGCTCTGCCCGTCGTGTTGTTCGGTGCCTACCTTTTCAAACGGCGGCAAGTGCCGGTCGGCCATGATTGGAACGTGCGCCCAATTGTAGAGTAACCGATCGTCGGCGCCGCCGGCGTGCCACGTCTCGCCGTCGGAACAAATCCACGCCTTTTCTCGGATCGCGATCTCGCGCATGGGCGTGTCCGGTTTCACGCCGGGATCCATCGACAAATCAAAATCTTCACCGGAGAGAAGTCCGTGCAGCTTGATTATTTTCTTAACCGTAACAGTGCCGTTCACCGACCACACGCCCTTGGTCATGTTTTCCATTGCGGCCGCAAGAAGGGCATCGGGCTTTTCCGGGTCAGCTGCGGGCGACTTCTTTTGCGGTTTACCGAAACCAATTGATACGCTCGCAAAAAGAAAGACTGCAAAAAGCATCCACATCCAAGTTGCACTAACAGGTATGATCTTTTTCATATTCGCTTTAATCCGCTCCGTTGCGAAAGGTGATGACGGCGGGAGTTTTTCCGGGGCGATACATGGAAACGCCATAGCAGATCGCGGCACTGTTTTTGCGCGCGCAACGCGCTTGTGGCTCTCCGTAGCACTCGTGCCCTTTTTCTTTATTCTCGCGCAATTGTTCCTCGTATTGGTCGCGGGTAAAACCTTCTACAACTTCATCGCTGCTCACCCCGTGGAATCGCAAATACCCCTCGTAGTCGTCACACGATTCCTTGAGATTCGCGGCCCAACGCTCGACGTACGAACAGTTCGCCGTCTTCGTGCTGCCGGGAATGCCGACGTAGCGATTCTCAGTGAGGGTGAGAAAAGCGGCTTCTCCGGGAAGCGGAATCGGGGTGGCCAGTTTGGCGATAATTGAATGAGCTTCCGGTTGTTGAAATCGAAAGCTTCGATTGTGTCCCCATTCGTGCTGTCGAGATGGCAGCTGAAGAATATTAGCCGCAGCGGTCCTTCGAACAAAAATTGATTGGCTCGCTCCCCCTCGCCAACGCTCTCGCGCTGCCCGTCTACGTCGCTCGGGCCCCGCCGGCTCCGTTGTCCATCTTTGTTGCCCCGAATTTCTAGCGGTTCGAAGGATGGGAACCCTGGCAGCTTGCCGATTTGAGTTTCGTGCCCCGACTTCGAATCACGGAACCACATTACCCAGTCCAGCGGATCCTCTTTATCTTCGCCTTTGCGCCAGAATATCTCGCCCGCCGCGTCGGGAGCTTTGATCGTTTCTGGAGGCCGGTCTTTTGCATCAGCCACAGCATCCAGCGCTGTCGCATTCTGGTGTTGCCCTTGCTGAGTGCTTTCCGACGCCGCGCCAGGCGAGGCGAACTCTTCCTGCGGCGGAGTTGGTGAAGACGACGGCGCTTCCTCTTCTCCGCCTCTCGTGAAATAAGGCGAGCTTTTCGCTGCCGAATACCAATCGGGCGCGGCATCGAGCTTCTTTAACTTCGTGCCGCGAGGATCGATGCTCCAAAACTCGCGCGTGTCATTTGGTTTCTCGCGGGTCAACACAATCGTTTCCCCGTCGGGCGCGAAAATTGGATCGACGTCTTGCCCGGAGTTGTCATTGGTCAATTGTCGCAACAGCTTTCCGTCTTCACGATATAAGTAAAGATGTGAATGACTCGTGCCCTTGGGCTGTAGATAGCGAATCGCAATCACAATTTCGGAGTCGCCGCGCGAGACCGCCGCCGTCAACGCAAATACTCCGGCCACGAGAAATGTCCGAAGCATCAACGGCATCAGCACGACAGCCACCTACTCCCTCGATGGAACTTTCTTCTTTGAGATGATTTGGAACTTGCCGATCTTGTCATCAAATTTCGCGATAAATTGGTACCTAGCGTCTCCGGTGCCTCCGCGAAAAATGTCGAATTGCTCAAGCAACAGGACGCCCGGTTTCACCCAGCGAATCGAGTTGACGTATTCATTTCTAACGTCCCCTTCGACATCGACCCGCAGATTGTCCGTCTCAAGCGGGGTTAACTCATCGCCCCGAGCGATGATAAACATAGGTATCCGTAACACGTGAGCCACTGGCAAAAGGATAGGCGAACCAGTTCGAATCCTTGGACCAAATTAATTGAGGGGCATTGACGTACGGTTGGCCGATATTCATCACGACCTTCTTCGAATGCAGCGAAATGAGTTCGACAGCGGTGATCAGATCGGCATCGATATTGTCAGGATCTTGTGGTTCGGAGCTGCACGAAATGCGCACGCCAAATTTGCCGTCCGGCGAGACGTCAGCAAGTTTTTCAAACGCCGGCGACTCTCCAGCATGAATCGGCCGCGGCGAAACCAGCAACAAACCCAGCAGGCCCGATAGCCAGAGTTTTTTCAGACTGCCAGACTAGGAAATTCCAGCGTGCATTGTCAATCGCCGCTTTGCTAACATCCTCCCATGAAGCGCAGGCGACTGGCGATAACCACGATGGCGATCTTGTTCTCCGTTTCGGCTTACGCGGCAAATCCATTTCTCGATGCATCGGATGATAAGCCAGGCTCCACCAAATTTCGCGGGACGGAGTGGCGTGACGAGATTCAGGAGGAAGAAATCCCGCTCACTGCGCGAGTCGTCACGACCCGCGTTGCCAAGATGCCGTGGGGCGCGATTTTCAAAATCGAATTTGTCGATGTGAAATCGCGTGCGCCGCAGCCGCGCAAGATTGAGCCCGAATATTTCGTCGTGACCCACGACCGAATCGCGTTGCTAAATGAGGAAAATATTCCCGCCGCGATCCAGAGGATTTCGGCGTTGGACAAACCGCCGGAATTTGAGCCGGACGAAATCTACGGAATCACGAGCGGCAGCTTCAATCACGAGGATGGCTTATGGAAAACGATAATCAGATTAAAAGGCGATCTTTGCGTTTACGAAGCGAGTCATCCCTCGGGCCATTTCAGAAAGGTCGTTTGGAAAAAAGGCGTTGGGCTGGTCGAGCACGCAAGCGGCTACGGCGCGAGGGCTGATGGCTATCGACTCAAACGGACCACAGCAAGACACGCATCGTGAACTGGCCAAACTTTTTCAAAAAACTAACAGGTTATGCGATTCCTACTTAATTTACCGGTGCCGCTCTCATTTTTGATCGTGTCGGCGATTACGACTGTTTTCGCCCTGGCCGGACTTCGCTTCGTTCGAAAGAAGTATTCGGCAGAAGTCCTAAAAGAGAACCACGAAGTAGCCGCAATAATCTTCAATGCCTTCGGACTGTTTTACGGTGTGATGATCGCCTTTGTTGTATTTGTGACGTGGAGTGGATACGACGAGGCCACAAAGAACCTGCAAATGGAAGCCAACGAAGCCGATGATCTTTTCCACTGTGCGAAAGCATTCCCTGAACCTGTAAACAAAATAGTACAGCAGGGACTAATGACTTATACCGCTTCGGTTTATAATGACGAGCTAAAAAGAATGTCACAGGGCGAGATAAGCCTCCATTCCAACCGAGCGATGGCAAGGCTTATAACAGTGCTCTATCAGATCGATGAAAAATCGATTCCCAACAGAGAGCTGTACGCCGAATCATTAAACCGGTTAAATAACCTCGCTCAATACCGCCGACTCAGAATATTTGCGGGGAACGATACGGTGCCACCAGCTGTCTGGTTAGTCATCCTTGTTGGCGGGGTAATCACTGTTTCCTACACCTATTTCTTCGGAATGAAGAACATCAAGGCACAATACATGATTACAGCCACGCTTACGGTAACGATCACATTAATTTTGTTTTTGATATACGTTCTTGACCATCCCTTTACCGGAACAAGCAAGGTGAGCACGGAGCCTTTGAAACAGGTGATGGAGATCCTGCGGAAAGAATGAACAAAGCTCTTGTGTACCGCTTGTCCACCCGTTGAGCTCCGGCCGATTTCTTAGCGCCGCTTTTTTCTCGGCAATCTTTTGCGTTGTTGTTTCTTTGATTTTGCAGGCATACAAAGAGAGTTCGCGTCTTAAATGCGAAATGGATTTGTTCAAGTCGCAGCGAGTTTGCGCCGAATGAAATAGATAGGCACGCCCGTTAGGACAATCAGTATTCCGATCCCGGACGTGGCCGGGGCAAGCCAGGCAAGATCGACAATAAGCAAACCGGCGAGCAAGATCGATACGATCGGCACAATGGGATAACCCCACGTGCGATAAGGTCGCTCGACGGCTGGGGATCTTTTTCGGAGGAGAATTACCGCCGCGACGAGCAACAAATAAAAGAGCAGATCGGCAGAGACAATGTACTCGAGCAGTTGCGTGTAAACATTTCCGTAGGTGACCCGACCGGTGGCAGACTGCGTTGTCATTGTGCGCGGAAGTGTTAAGAACGCAGTCCAGATTCCTTGCGCGACCAGGGCCGCGGCCGGCACGTGCTGCACATTTGTCGTTCCAGTGCGGCGAAAAAACAGATGATCCCGCGCCATCGCATAATACACGCGCGCGCCGGCAAGAATCAGCCCATTGTTGCAACCGAACGTCGAAATCATGATCGCGGCCGCCATGCACATTGCGCCGGGACGACCGAAGAGCGCGTACATCGCCGCGACTGCGACCCGGTTTTGCGGCGCGTGCTCGATTCCCGAAAATGGCAAGACCGCGATGTAAGCGAGATTGGCGAGCAAATACAAAACCACGACGATCCCGCAGCCTGCGAGCAGCGCGCGCACAAGGTTGCGCGCCGGGTCACGCACTTCGCTCCCGATGAACGTCACGTTCGTCCACGCCGTTTGCGCAAAGAGCGGGCCGACCATCGCTTTGCCAAAAAGAAGCACCAATGCGAGACCACCAACGAAAGTAAAACCGGGTTGCGCGATTTGAGGGCTCCAGCCGTTGATCCACGAATCCCACGACGCGGATGAACGCGCGGCACTCTGTGCATTCCAACCGAGCGATAACCCGAGCAGAACAACCGCAGCCAACGCCGCAGTTTTCGCGAACGTAAATATGTTTTGCACGAGCTTGCCGATCTCGAGGCCGCGCGTGTTGGTCCAAGTCAGCAGCGCGATTAAAGCGATCGCGACCAGTTGGTTAGTAGATAAACTGATCGCGTAGTGATCGCCTAACGGGATCGGTCTCACCAAATAATTCTCCGGCCCAACCGCCGGAACAAAGACACCGAGAAATTTTGCGAAGGCGATTGCGACCGCCGCGATTGTTCCCGTTTGAATGACCAGAAACAAAGTCCAGCCGAACAAAAATCCGATCGCCGGCCCGTAAGCTTCGCGCAGAAAAACGTAAACGCCGCCCGCCCGCGGCATCATGGTCGCCAGCTCCGAACAGCAAAGCGCGCCGGTGATTGTCATCAAACCGGCCACCGCCCAAGCCAGCAACAACCAACCGGGTGCGCCAATTAACCGAGCCGACTCGGCTGACGTGATGAAAATGCCCGACCCGATCATCGAGCCCATCACGATCATCGTCGCGTCGACCGGTCCGAGGGCGCGAACGAGTCCGGATTGCTGCCGGTTGTCGGTCTTATTGCTCACGGCGACTCTGAGGCGCGCTGATCCTGACGCCTTGATATTCAAGTTGTGATCGTAATTCGCGCGCGAACTCAACTGCGCCGGGCGTATCGCTATGCACACAAATCGTTTCGGCGTGTACATCGACATCTTTTCCATCGATGGCGCGAACCTTGCCTTCCCCAAGCATTCGCAAGACGCGCGCCGCCGCTTCCAGAGGATCATGCAACAAAGCGTCCGGTCGCGAGCGCGGAACGAGCGAACCGTTGGCGAGGTAATTTCGGTCCGCAAACACTTCGCGCGCGATTTGCAAACCGTATAATTCGCCGGCACGTGCGAGAACGCTGTTATCGGGCGCAAACAAAATCAATCTTGGATCGACAGATTTCGTGGCGCGCGCAATCGCATCGGCCAGTTTTTGATCGCGCGTCGCCATATTGTAAAGCGAGCCGTGCGGTTTGATGTGGTTTGATCGTATTCCAATGGCCGCAACTATCGCTTGAAAAACGCCCAGTTGATAAGTTACTGCGTCAAAAACTTCTTCGGCGCTCACTTTCAATTCCTTGCGACCGAAATTTTCCCGATCGAAAAGACTGGGATGCGCCCCAACGGCGACCCCGCAGGCCTTGGCAGTGGAAACTGCGGCGTGCATTGTATCGGCATCGCCCGCATGAAAACCAGTCGCGATGTTCGCAGAGCTGATAAGTTCAAATAGCTCGGCATCATGCGCTGCTCCTTCACCGAGATCAGCGTTAAGATCGACAGACAAATTCATGAGTCGTGCAAACTGAGTCCAATGCGAAAGCGTTCAAGTTCACGCTCACGCCGAAGCAAAAGTCCATGCGCCTCGGCGATCGAGACTTCGGAGAAACGCAAGTGATCGCCGGCGCGGAGTTGTGCGGCTACAGAGAGGTCGACGGTAATCACCTGCGCAATTTTCGGATAACCGCCAATTGTTTGGCAATCTCCCAAAAGCAGAATCGGCATTCCGCTCGGTGGAACCTGGATCGTGCCCGGGGCGACTGCTTCGGACACAAGATCGAGCCGCTTCCTGCCCGAAGGGCAACCGATTGGTTCAATCGGCTGGGTTGTCCAGCTCTTTCTATTTGGCTCACTCGACCTTGCACGCAATCTCTCTTGAAAAAGCTGCCGGGCTTCTCCGGGTTCGGCGACATCGTCTGTTCGACGCAATTCGGGTCCAGCCAATCGCACGCCCATACGATCGGAATCGGGTGAGATGGCGAATGCTTCGCTCGTAAACCGTTGAAGCGTTACTTCGTTGAAGCTGTTCCACTCCGCGCCGCGGACGACGCGCAGGACGGGATTAGCAGTCGCCGTTTGCGACCAAGGCTGAGGCGCGCTCCATTGGGCGATTCGTTCGGCTCGCAGGTTGTCGATCCAAACGTTTGTGCGCTCGGAATTTTCACCGAGGGGAACAATGTCGCCATCGCGCAGTGCACGACCGCCCAGGCCGCCGAAATTTCCACGCAAATCCGTCGAGCGGCTGCCGAGAACCGGCGGCACAGCAATTCCGCCGGATACGGCAAGCCAACCGCGACAGCCCTGCTGTGGGCCAGAGATTGATAATTCATCTCCCGCCGAAACCAGCGTTGAATGTCCGGCTGGAATCGAACGCAATGCCACCGAAGCTTTGTAAACGCCGCCGCACCAGCTGATGATGCGCTCATCCTCGAAGCGTAAACGGACATCTCTCTGTGTGATTTCCAATCCCGCGGCTGTCTCGTCATTGCCAACGAGTAAGTTAGCGATTCGCATTGCATGAAGATCAAGCGCGCCACCGCTGGAAACGCCAAATTGCCGATAGCCAGTACGACCAAGATCCTGGACAGTTGCTAAGAAACCCGCGCGGATGACCGTCACATTCATGCTCGTCCATTTAACGATTTAACGATTTAACCATTCAACGATTCAAATTCCTCTCGTGTGATCTTGCGAAAACGCATCTGATCGCCGGTTTGCAAAAGCACGGGAGGATCTCGTTGCGGATCGAATAATCGGAATGGCGTACGGCCGATTACATTCCAACCGCCGGGAGACTTTTGGGGGTAAATACCGGCTTGCGCGCCAGCAATTGCGACGGACCCAGCCGGAATTTCCTTTCGCGGGACGGTGTGACGTGGCGTCGCTAACTTGTCCGGGAGACCGCTGAGATACGGAAAACCGGGGGTAAATCCGATACAGTTAACGCGATATTCAGCTCCGCGGTGAAGATCGATGACTTCACTTGGAGAAATCTGCGCATGGTTTGCAACGCGCTTGAGATCCATAGCAAACTCCAAATCATAACAAACAGGAATCTCGGCCATGTGGGTAGCCGTACGCTTATGTCGCCTACGTCCGCCGGCGAGCGCCTCGTCAATTCGCTGGACGAGCAATTCAATCACACCATCCGGCTTGGCTCCATCATTGATCATCCGAAGCGGGTTAAAGAAAACCGCGACGGTGGTGTAAGCCGGCGCGAGTTCGATGACACCGGGAATCGCAGCTTCTTGCAACCGGCGAAACGTGCGGAGGATTTCGTTCAGCGTTTCATCAGGCGCATCTTCGAACCGATCGCGCAGACGCACGATGACAGCGGAATCTCCAAGAGCTGTAATCTGCATGCGAGAAAAGATCGACAAGCGCGCGGAGAACCTTAACCGGACGTGGTGTCCCCAGCCAATCCAGAATCTCCGCGGTCAGCTCTTTTCGGGCGAAACGGCTTCCCTGACGTTTTGGACGTGCTCCTTGATTTCGCCCACTTGCGGATGCACCTCACTAATCAAATCGTGTTCCGCCTGCGAAAGCTTTTCGATACGTCTGGTCATTTCATGCAGCTCTTCCAACATCGCATCCTGGCGAGATGAAATGCGATGCATCCACCAAAAACAGACGCACCAACAACCAAGACCAACCCAAGTGAGCACAAAAAAGGTCATGTCACTGCGCGCGCGCGGCTTCGATCTCGATGTTGATCGCAACGTCTTGGCTAATCCCTGAAACAGCTTCGGTCGCGCTCCCAAACATCAATCCGAAATCGCGGCGCTTTAGAGGCTCCGTCGTGACTTCCCAACGAGTTCGTTGGAGTGAAGCTTCGTCTGTCAAAGGAGTGGCCAGCTTCACATGCAACGTGATCGGTTTCGTGACGCCATGCATGGTGAGGTCGCCAAGGATGTCGCCACTCTGTTGGCCAGTTTTTTTCACGCTGCGGCTTCTAAACGTGATCTCTGGAAACTTTGCCACATTAAAAAATTCAGGGCTACGCAGGTGATCGTCGCGCTTTTTGATTCCGGTATCGATGCTGCTCACCTGAATTCGGGCTGAGACTGACGAGCGTTCCGGATGTTGACGATCGAAATCGATGCTACCTGAGAGCTGGGCGAATTTGCCGTTCGTAGTGCCGAGAAATTGGTGCACGCGGAATCCGATCGTAGACCGCGATGCGTCAAATTTGAAGATTTCGTTCGCCGTGGCGCTGTGAATCGCCGCTGCGAGTGCAAAAGCGAGCCAGCTAAATCGAATCATCGGTTTCATCGGAGTTTCCTTTCATTTGCGTGCGTCGAATCGTTCGATGCAAGCCTCTTCAACAGCAGTGTACGCGACAGCGGCAATCTCCCGAACAAATTGCCAAGCGCAAAGGCTGGATCGCTCTTGAGCGTCTTCGCGTCATGCACGCCTGCGATGCGTGCAAGCTCAGTCTCAAAGTGCCCGACCGCGCGGGGGGTCGGATCATTGGCATCGAGGTAACCGAAGGCGCGGCGCAACAAATGAAATAGTTCCGGTTCGCGATGATCTCGCTCTGTGCAAGTCTCAATTAGCTCGACAAAATAAGCTGCAACCTGTGTGCGCAAATAATTTTGGCGAATACCGGCGAATGGATTTTTAAGCACCACTTCCGCAAGCGTGTGCAGAGTCGATTTGCGACTGGGGATGATTGAAATCTCTGTTTCAAAAAAAAGATCGAGCTTACCCGCGAATGGCGTCCTCGTCCGGCGCGCGCCCTTCGCGACAGTCTGGATGCAGCCGAGCGATTCGGTGCACCACGAGACGATCAGGCTCGTGTCGCTGAAGTTGCGTTTGCGTAAAAGAATCGCGGCGGTGCTTTGCACAAATCACCTGTTCATAATGTGCAACGCGCGTTTCTCAACATTGAGCGCGGCCTCCTTGACGGCTTCACTCAAGGTCGGATGGGAGTGGCAGGTGCGGCCGATATCTTCCGAGCTACCGCCAAATTCAATCACAGAAACGGCTTCGGCGATTAGTTCCGAGGCGGCGTGTTGCAAAATGTGCGCGCCGAGAATGCGATCCGTTTTGCTGTCGGCGACAAACTTGACCATTCCATCAACGTCTTCATTGCAAAGCGCGCGGCTGTTTGCCCGGAACGGAAACTTTCCGACGCCATAATCGATCCCTTTCTCTTTCGCTTGATCTTCGGTCAAGCCGACGCCCGCGAGTTCAGGATTCGTGTAAATGACTCCGGCAATCGCATCGTAGTTCACGTGGCCAGCTTTGCCCGCAATTATCTCCGCGCAGGCGATCCCTTCGTCTTCAGCTTTATGCGCGAGCATCGGGCCGGCAATCACATCGCCGATGGCGTAAATTCCTTCAACATTTGTCCGGAAATGTTTGTCCACTTTGATCCGCTTCCGGTCATCGAATTCGACACCAATTTTCTCCGCGCAGACTCCTTCCGAAAACGGGCGGCGCCCAACTGAAACAAGTACTTTATCCGCTTTGAATTTTAGTTCTTCGCCGCTTTTCGTTGCCGTCGCTGTTACTGCGCCATTGTCGATCTTGACCGCGCTCACTTTTGTTTCGAGGTGGAACGTGATGCCCTGAGCCGTGAGCAAACGCTGGAGCAGATTCGATAGTTCAAGATCGAAGCCAAGGGCAATGCGCGGGAGAAATTCGAGCATGGTCACTTCAGAACCGAGCCGGTTCCAAACCGAACCCAGTTCGAGGCCGATCGCGCCGGCGCCAATGACAAGCAATTTCTTCGGCGCCTCGGCGAAGGTAAGCGCTTCGGTGCTGCTGACGATGGTTTTGCCATCGAACTTCGCGAACGGCAACTCCACCGGCGCACTGCCGGTCGCAATCACGATATTTTTGGTTTCGAGTTCCTGCGTGCCACCTTTCGACGATTTAACGGAAACTTTCCCAGGCGCGATGATCGTGCCGATCCCTTCGAAAGTCGTGACCTTGTTCGTCTTCATCAGCGCGCGCACGCCGCCGGTGAACGTTTTCACCACCTTGTCCTTCCGCTGCTGCATTTTTCCAAGGTCGACATGTGCCCCATCGATCATGATGCCGTGTTTTGCGGCTTCTTTTTTAGCGAACATGAAATGGTCGCTTGAGGTCAACAACGCTTTGCTCGGGATGCAGCCGATGTTCAAGCAAGTCCCGCCAAGTTCCTTGTCTTTTTCGACAAGTGCTGTTTTCAGTCCGAGCTGCCCAGCACGGATCGCGGCGATATAGCCCCCCGGTCCTGAGCCAATAATTACGACATCAAATTTCTCCATCATCAGATTATCCGTACTCCGTTGGCGTCTTCCACTGAATGCTTTTCGACGAGGGCGTCGAAACGTACACGCGGGGCGCGTGCGCTCCCCAATCTAAAAATCGAGCGGCAACTTCTTTGGATCCTCGATGCACTCCTTTACTTTTACGAGAAATGTGACCGCTTCTTTTCCATCGATCGCACGGTGATCGTAACTCAAGGCGAGGTACATCATCGAGCGAACTTCGACTTTCCCATTCACGGCGACTGGTCGCGGCATGATTTTGTGCATCCCGAGAATGCCGCTTTGCGGCGGATTGAGAATCGGCGTGCTCAGCAAAGAGCCGTAAACGCCGCCGTTTGAAATAGTGAATGTGCCGCCTTGCAAATCCTCGATTTTCAATTTCCCTTCGCGCGCCTTCACCGCAAAACCGGCAATATCGAGTTCCAGTTCGGCAAAACTCTTCGTGTCCGTGTCCCGCACGATGGGCACAACGAGTCCGCGCTCCGTCCCGACCGCTACGCCGATATCGTAGAAATTGTTTTGGATGAAATCCTCGCCTTCAATACGTCCATTGACCACGGGCACGGCTTTGAGCGCCTCGACACAGGCTTTGATGAAGAACGACATCAAACCCAGCTTGACGCCATTTTTTTTCATGAACTTCTCTTGCGATTTCGCGCGCAGCTCCTGAACCGCCGACATATCGCACTCGTTAAAAGTCGTGAGGATGGCGGCGGTCTGCTGCGCCATCACCAGTTGCGCAGCAATTTTACGGCGCAGTGGCGACATTCTCTTGCGAGTGAATCGACCATCTGCTGATGGTTGAACTTCGCGGGCCTCAATCTTTTCTGCCGCCTTATCCCGCTCTTGCACCGCGGCCAGCACGTCGCCTTTGGTCAAACGTCCTTCTTTGCCGGTTCCGGCGATTTTCTCCGGCTCAACATGTTCTTCTTCGGCAACGCGCCGAACGGCGGGTGAAAGAGTTGTAGACGGGGTCGGTGACCCCGGCCTGCCGCGGTCAGCGCCCGCGGCCACAAATGCCTTTTCTTCTGCGCCCTTTTTCTCTGCCTCGGATTCTTTCTTTTTTTCCTCTGGCTCCTTGTTCTTTTCCGGAGGTTTCTCCGCTTTTTTTTCCTCGGGCGGCGCCTCTGAATCGTCTATTGTCGCAACCACTTCGCCAATTTTCACTTCCCGGCCTTCAGGAACTCTCGTTTCCAGTACGCCGGCCTTTTCGGCAACAATTTCTGTAGAAACCTTGTCGGTCTCGAGTGTGAAGATGGCCTCACCTTCATTCACAAAGTCGCCGGATTTCTTGTGCCAAACGGAAACGACACCGCTAGTGATCGACTCACCGACGGCGGGAATTTTAACTTCGATGCTCATGCGCCCGCCTAACTAAGCGCAGAAAAAACCGCTGGTCGATTGGATTTTGACTTCGCAATTCACGTGCGATCTTGAACTTTCATAGCGCACCAAGCGGTCGCGCCCTACCGTTCAAATGGAAAACGCTTCGGCGACCAGCGCCGCTTGTTCGCGCTTGTGAATTGCCAGCGCGCCGACCGCGGGACTGGCGCTGGCCTTGCGACCGGCGTATGCGATGTCGCGGCCGAGAAGTCTGCGCAGGCGCGGTTCGATAAAACTCCAGGCGCCCATGTTTTGGGGTTCTTCCTGGCACCAAACCAGCGTGGCTGTCTTGGGAAAGGGTTTGAGCATGGCGCCGAGTTTCTTCCCGGCCAGTGGATATAATTGCTCGATGCGAATAATAGCGGCGTTGTCGATCTTTTCCGCATCGCCATAATTCAAAAGGTCGTAATAAACCTTGCCCGAACAAAAGATCACTCGTTGCATCTTTTCAGTTGGACCCACTTTGGGCGAATTGAGAATCTCTTCGAAGCGTCCGTTCGTGAATTCTTCTGCAGGCGACGACGCAAACCTGGCGCGCAACAGGCTTTTCGGCGTCATAATGATGAGCGGCTTGATGAAATCGCGTTTCATCTGTCGCCGCAGGACATGGAAATACTGCGCGGAGGTGGTGAGATTGCAGACTTGGATGTTGTCTTCGGCGCATAATTGCAAGAATCGCTCCAGCCGGCCGCTGGAATGTTCCGGCCCTTGCCCTTCATATCCATGCGGAAGCAGCAGAACGATCCCACTCGGGCGCTGCCATTTCGATTCTGCTGAGACGATGAATTGATCGATGATGGTCTGCGCGCCATTGGCGAAATCGCCGAACTGCGCCTCCCACAAGCAAAGCATTTCGGGGTAATCGAGTGAGTAACCGTAATCGAAGCCGAGCACGGCAGCCTCGGAGAGCTGACTGTTGTAGATGCAAATGCGCGCCTGTTTCTCGGCCAGATGCATGAGCGGAACATACGGTTCGCCTGTTTTAGCGTCGTAAAGAACGGAATGCCGGGTGCTAAAAGTCCCTCGCGAACTGTCCTGCCCCGACAGTCTGACTGGGAGCCCTTCCAAGAGGAGCGAACCGAACGCGAGGGCCTCGGCGTAATGCCATTCATATGGCCCGCCGGCGTCAAATACTTTGCGCTGATGCTCGATCACGATGCGGTTTATTTTCGGCTGAACGTGGAAGCCATCCGGCACATGCGTCAGGCCATCCACAATCGTTTTCAACATTTCGTTGCTGATCGCAGTGGACTCGGATGAGCTTGTGTATTCTGGCTGGAAGACAGCCGTCGACTCTCTAAACTTCGCCTGTTCGTCTGTCTTCTCTTTCTCGCGCGCTTTTACATTTTCGAGTGGCAAGTCTAGTCGAAGCTGAAATTCCGTTTCAAGTGAGACCACGTCATCCTGACTCAGCGTCCCAGCTTCGAGTAGTTGTCGTTTGTATAACTGCGTGATCGATGGTCGTTTGTCGATCCTGGCGTAAAGATCAGGCTGGGTGAAGGAGGGTTCGTCGACTTCCTGGTGGCCATGTTTGCGGTAGCAATACATGTCGATTACGACGTCACGCCCAAATTCCTGGCGAAAATCGAGTGCCATTTCGGTCACAAATCTCACCGCGAGCGGATCGTCGCCGTTCACATGGAAAATTGGCGCTTCAATCATTTTCGCGACGTCGGTCGCATACATGGACGAGCGCCCTTCTTCAGGCAGAGTTGTAAACCCGATTTGGTTGTTCACGACGACGTGGACCGTGCCGCCAGTACTGTAGCCAGGAAGCTGCGACATGTTGAGCGTCTCTGCGACGATCCCCTGTCCCGCAAAGGCTGCGTCGCCATGAAGTAAGAGCGGCAAAACTTTACGGCGATGTTCGGTATCGTTACGGATGCGCTGTCTTGCGCGCGCCGTGCCTTCGACTACGGGATCGACCGCTTCGAGATGGCTCGGGTTCGCTGAAAGTCTAATTTCGACTTCGCCGCCGGAAGGAAGCTTCCGCACCGTCCGATAACCGAGATGATATTTCACGTCACCATCGCCTGCCACCAAGTTCGGAATGTAATTCTCGGTGAATTCCGTGAAGATAATGTTAAGAGACTTCTTCAGAAAGTTCGCCAGCACATTGAGACGGCCGCGGTGCGTCATTCCCATGCAAATCTCTTCAATCCCGGCGTCCGGGCATTTCTGCAGAATTACGTCAAGGATCACCATCAGCGATTCCGCCCCTTGGAGCGAGAAACGCTTTTGTCCGACGTAATGCGCATGTAAAAACGTCTCGAAGGATTCCGCCTCCAGCAATACTCGCAGTAGAGCCATTTGCACTGCTCGAGGGGCGTCTAGTTTTGCTGGACGCGATTCGAGACGGTGTAGCACCCAGTTGCGGACGCGCGTGTTCTGGATGTGCATGAACTCAGACCCGATCGGCCCGGCGTAAATTCTCTCCAGCGCCCCAATCATGTCGCGCAGCGTCATCTGCCGGTTGTCGAAGAAGAATTTCGATGCAACGCGAAGATCGAGATCCTTTTCGCTGAAACCGAGTTCGCGCAGGGTGAGCAATGGATTTTCCGGGCGCTTCTCTGCGAGCGGGTTTACGCGCGCGATGGTGTGCCCAAGAATACGGTAAGCGTACACGAGTCCGTCCACCCGCGACTGCAGCGAACTTTCGCGAATTTCGACCGGTTTGGTGACCGCGCCATCGTGTTCCGGGGTTTCCCCCAGCTCGAAGCCTTCGAAAAACGCGGCCCATCCCGAACCGACTGACTCAGGATTTCGTTGCCAACGCCGGTAATTCTCCTCGATTAGATCGAGATTCGCGCGAGCTGCAATTGAAGTGCGCATATCAAATTTAATCTGCGACTATTAGGCTGCGCGGCAAGTTGACAGTGCGGAAACGGCCTCGTTACTTGCTGCGAATATGACTGCGAGGGAAATCAAGGCTCTTGTGCCGGGGCGAGATAAACGTGGCGTGGTGCAAGGGATTCTGGAGAGCGCCCGCGCCTCGCGTGGCGTTTTCGGCGCCCTCGCCGAAAACACCCTGCGCGGTCTGCTTCGCCGACGGTGCGCTTGGCGAGGGCGCCAAGCGCTGCACGCGAGGGCGCGCGTGCTCCCCAGATACGCGCATCGCGCGCTGGTCGCTGCACTGCTGCCCTTTGCAGGGTGGACATCCTGTTTTGCGCAAGCCGATCCCGCTTCGGAACCGGCCGTGTTGGCCGTGGCAAAGGTCTTGCCGGCAGTCGTCAATATCAACACCGAGCGCGTGGTCAAGCGAACCGTGCGCGATCCGTTTGAGGATGTTTACGCGCAATTCTTTGGCTACAATCGTGTTCGTCCACGCGAAATTCGCCAGACCCTGCAAAGTCTCGGCTCCGGCTTCATTGTTGATCCGGCTGGTTACATCATCACTAACCAACACGTCGTTGAGCGGGCTGCGGATTTGAAGATTCATGTAACGACGGACGATGGGAAAACCT
>QHNJ01000139.1:31076-42205 GCA_003218395.1 Verrucomicrobiota bacterium | reverse complement strand
GGGTAGAACCACTCGCCGCGCGTTTGGAATCCCCGCCTCAATCGCGCCCGCGTGAGAATGAACGTCGGGAATATCGGCGTCGCCGGTCAGTAGAAGCGTAGGCACGTGGATCTCATGCAGTCTGGGGACAGCAGGCTTGTTGCTAAGGGGATAGTCGGGATGATTCATATCCTGCGGATTGGCGGATAGAAGCTCAAACAATCGTTTTCTAGCCGCATCGTTGCCAGGGGCCACCAGGTACTTGTCTTTCGACCATTCCGAGATCGCGTCCTTCATGTTACCCTTGCGCACGAGTTCGAAGGCGTGCTTGCCGCGATCGAGAAAGTGCTGCGAGTACGGCATCCCGCTAACTACGGCGCCAACGAGGACTAGCTGCTGAACCATTTCCGGATGCGCGAGGGTGAAGTCGATCGAGAGTTCGCCGCCGTGGGAACTGCCCACGATTGCGGCGCGGGTGATTTTCAAATGATGCAGCAGCATCGCCAAATCATCCGTTTCCGAATACCATGTGGTGGCCGCCGGCGACCGGCCGTAGCCTCGACGATCATAGCGGATGGTGTGAAAGTGCTTGCAGAACTCTGACCAGACACCGTTCCAAACGGCCGAGTCAACGACTCCGTCGTGAATGAGCACCACGGTTTGCGATGCCGTGCCACATTCCTGGTAGTAGAGCTTCGAATCTCCGACTTCAACGAAAGAGCCTGGATTTGCCGGAGCTGGTGTTGGTTCGCTTTGCGCTGCGGCATGAGAGCACGAGATCACGCACAGCACGGCTCGGAAAAGGTGTGGCCAAAGATTGTTCATTTGCAATCTCCAAAATCAATGCCGGGGATAGAGATGACAAGCCAGAAGAAAACAGGGTCGCAGGCAAGGAATTGGGGGTCGCGTCTAAACTCCAAAAGCTTTGACTCACTCGCTCCCGCTTATTTCGGCCTCTCGGCTTAACCCATCTATGTCGCTCGCAACCCTGCAGCTCCATTCGCAAGCAGGCGATTTGACATTTTCCGCGCGGCTTACGGGCTTTAGCCCTGCTGGTTGCGGTCGTAAGGAAGCGAAAGAAAGGCAAAGTAAGAAGTAGGAAGTAGGCTCTCTACTTGCCGCGCCGCAGCAGTGGTGCGCCGGCAACTCATGCGCCGAAGAACGGGAGCATCCATTGATCGATCAAGTTTTGGCCATAGTAACTTTGTCAATTGGCAATGCCGGCACCGGCAACGGCGCCACGGAAGCGATTAGTCTGCGTGACAGTCCACATGGTCATCTACCCGCCGTAACTCCATCCGGTCACGCCGAGACGCGCAGGATCGATCGGATATTTTCTTATCGCGGCGTCGACTCCGGCGAGGATGTCGCGCAGATCGCCGGCGCGAAAATCTTTCACGTTGGCGCAGATGAACTCTTCTCCCTGGCCATAAGTTCCGCGAGGATTCGGCATCAGGACGTAGTAATCTCGTTCCGGCACCTTTTAGCGATGATGCCGTCCTAGTTACGTTTTGGCGCGAGGGCGAAAAGATCAAAGAGGTCACACCAAGAGAACTGTTCCCTCCCGCCCTCTATACCCCGCTATCAGAAAGTGTGGAGTCCCAAAAAACTTCGTTGTCCGGCTAACTGCATCCTACAAAGATGCCGTTTTGCCGAGGCCGGAAATGAAATCTCGTCTCTGTGCGCAATTCAACTTGCTTGCGCCTGCGCGGTCTTTCGTGCCATTTATCGGTTCAAGCATGGGTCACGTCTTCATCAGTTATGCGTCGCAGGACACGGCGCGCGTTCAGCGTCTGGTGGCTGTTTTGCAGCGGCAAGGTTTGGAAGTCTGGTGGGACAAGAGCATTCCGCCCGGGAGAAATTTTGATGAAGTCATCGAGGAGGCGCTCATCGGAGCGAAAGGTGTCATCGTCGTTTGGTCGAATCAATCCGTGCTTTCCAAGTGGGTCAAAGTCGAGGCGACGGAAGCGGACAGCCGAAACGTGCTCGTGCCGGTACTGTTTGATGACGTGCGCATCCCGCTTGAGTTTCGAAGAATCCAGGCGGCCAGATTGATAGATTGGGACGGCACACCGACGCATCCCGAAATGGTGAAGCTGCTCAAGTCCGTACAATCACTTCTGGCCGCAAAGGACACGACTCTGGCCGTGAAACCATCGCCCGCCGCCGGTTCTCCGCCGCGACTCGGCTGGTTGACGGGATTTGTCACCGATTACTTCGCGGGCCGTTCGCTTTGGTCGGTGCGTTTGGCGGTCAGCGTGGCTTTCTTCGCGTCGGTTTTGCTTCTGCTTTTAAGCAACAAAGTTTGCATGGGTGATTACTGGCTGCGTGTTGGTTCGTGGATTCTTGAGGATAAGGTTTTTGTAACCCTACTTTATTCGCTGGTCGCTGGAGCTTATTTTTGGAGCGCGCTGGTTTTGTTCGCCGTGAGCGCAGCTTCCGATCCGAGATACAAAAGCATTGCGGCGATTGCCGTGGTGGGCCTCGTGATTTCCAGTCTGCCGCTGTACTGGTTTAGTCGAGAGCGGGAGATTTACGAATTCCCGTGGGTGACACGAACGAAAATGGCGGTCGTGTGCATCATCGGCGGAATCGTCGTCGCGGGTTTTCTAGGATTCTTTTCCGTCCGCCTCACGCGATCCAGATAACGCATCGAACGAGGTTCCGTTCGAACGTGGATGTTCTCACAAACAATTTGTAAGTCCGCATTTGTAACGGACTATTCGCACACCGGATTTTGAAAGCCTAAAAGTGGTGTGGCTCGACGATGCAAATCGTGTCGTCACAAGTGAGATCGATCACCCGATAGTGGGTAACGTTGTTCATAGAGGGAAGGGCAATTGGGGTCGCGTCTAAACTCCGAAAGTCTTCGCGACCAGGGCATTTGGAGAATAGGGAAAGCAAAACTAAGAAGTAAGAAAGAAGAAACCCGCCAGATTTGGATTCATTCGCAGCTCTCCCGAGTTGCTCTCCGCTACCCTTGCGGTTGTGCCGTGCATCTTGTCATTCCCAATTCCTCGATTTCAGCTGAAGAAGTCTAAGAAATCGATTGCGCTATTCAGGGGCGTTAAGTATGGGATTTCAAAATGTTTTCCCATCGCTCTCTCGTTTTTGCGGTTAGTACGTTCGCGGTGGTGCCGTTGCTGGTACTCGCGGTTTCTCCACCCTGGGAGAGGGGGGGCCGACATACAGAACTGTTCGTTGCGGGGTCCGCTGATGACGCTTCCTTGAGAAGGCGAATCGCGGCACTCTCACCCAGCGTCAGCCCGGACGACGCTCGGCGAGTCGTCTATACTGCATACATGACCGGAGTGGAACTGCGCCGTCAGTGGCGTGTGGTGTGGCTGCCTGGCGTTCAGAACTTGCTCGTCAATATCGGAGCGAGAAAAGGGGGACTCTGTTTTCAGTGGGCAACGGAGCTTCTCGTTCGATTGGATGCGCTGAAGCCGCAAACGCTCGAGCTTCACTGGGCTGAGTCTTTTGTCAACACCGGTGCCGAGCATAACGTCATCGTAGTTACGGCCAGAGGCCAACCGTTCGAACAAGGTGTGCTGCTCGATAACTGGCGTTACTCTGGACAGCTCGTTTGGACACAAGTCGCCATGGACCCGGAGTATCACTGGAAGGAAAACAAATCCGAAGCCGTCCGCAGATTGGAGAGAGCAAGGGAGATGGCTTCGAAACAAGTACCAGAACATCATGAGCAAAACAAAGGATCATCCAACTAGCATGCTGATCGGACCAACGCGACCAGCAGCAGCCGCGCCGGGGGGAATAGGGGTCGCGTCTCAACTCCGAAAGCTTTGACTCACTCGCTCCCGCTTGTTTCGGCCTCTCGGCTCAACCCATCTATGTCGCTCGCACCCCTGCGCTCCATTCGCGAGCAGAGGATTTGACATTGGCAGCTAGCCGGCGGGGTCGTAACCGATCTTTATTTCTGTCCGCATTCAGCAAACACGGAGAAAGTGAAGCGATTAAATGAGTTGTTTTCGCGAATGACGCTTCCCGACGGACGGAATTTTCCTCCGGCGAGTATCGAAATCTCAATCGAAGCCACGAATCGAGCAGCTGCTACTGCGGCAGTGCCGGCCGCCTGACTCCTGGGCGGTGCTGCGGTTCGTTGACCGCTCACAGCGGATTGCGTTTTTGGTGCGCTGTTGCGTCTGCGACCCCCAGAGACCTCGACTTGGCATGTCGATCTCTTTCCGTTGTGCGAAGAAAATCTGCAGTTTCGTTTCAAGGCAATAGCCAAAAGCTGAGAGCCGCGTTAATAATTGCCGGTTCAATTCCTTCAGTCATGACCGACAAGAAACGAATCTTTGCCACCTCCCGCATCGGCGATCCGGCTGAGAACCGTCTTCGCGAGCGCGGTTACGAGCTCGAGGTATTTCGGGGGCCCGAGGCGCCGCCGAAGAGACTGATCATCGAGAAAGTAAAGAGCGGCATTGATGGCTTGATCACCACGCTCCGCGATCCGATCGACGCCGAGATCTTCGAGGCAGGGAAGGGGACGCTCAAGGTCGTGGCGCAGATCGCGGTCGGGTTCGACAACATCAATCGCGCCGACGCTAACAAATACAAGATACCATTCACCAATACCGCCGACGTGCTGACCGAAGCGACCGCCGAGTTCGCTTTTCTCATGCTCGGCATGCTAGCGCGGAAGATGTATGCGAGTGAGCGCCTGGTGCGGGAGCAGAAGTGGCCGTCGTGGCACCCGTTCCTGCCATTCCTTGGCGACGAGGTCACTAGCAGGACCATCGCCATTATCGGAACCGGACGCATCGGCCTGGCGATGATCAAGAAATGCTCGGGTTTCGACATGAACATGCTGTGCTATGACCCGGCGTATCACAACGACAAGTACATCGCCGCAATTCAGGAACTGATGGATCTGCGCCACACCAAGGGGATCCAGAAGGAGAAGACCTGGATCAAGTACGTGGAATTCGAGGAGGCGCTCAGCGGCGCCGACTACGTGAGCATCCACGTGCCGCTGTTGCGCGAGGGCGAAACTGACAAGCCGACCTATCACCTAATCAACGAGAAGACGCTTAAGCTGATGAAGCCGACGGCGTACCTCGTGAATAGCTCACGCGGCCCGGTCGTGGACGAGAAGGCGCTCGCGAAAGCGTTGAAAAACAAAGTCATCGCCGGCGCGGCGCTCGACGTTTTTGAGAAAGAGCCGTTGCCGCCGGATTCGCCGCTACTCGATCCCGAAATTGCCGACCGCACGCGGCTGTTCCATCACTTTGCCAGTGGCGCGCAGATCACGCGGCTCTCGGTCGATCCCGACAAAGGCATGGCTGGGCGCACTGCCCAAGCACTGATCGACGTGCTGGAAGGGAACTACGGCGGCGACCCGACCAAGATGCCGTATGTTGTGAATAAGGAAGCGTTTGCGAAGTAGCCAGGAGCTAGTAGTTGGGAGTTAGCGTTCGCGCTGCCAATCGCGTGCGCTGGGCATGAACAGTTTTGCAGCCTCGCCGGGTTTGGAATCGCCCGCCGCTTTTGTGAGAACTTCGTGTGCGCGCTCGATGAGTCGCCCCGATGTTGGCAAGTGGCAATGGCCGAATAGCTCCCTAGTATAGATAAGGATTTTGAGTCTAGAGCGTCTGCCAGTTCCGCCACGCCGGCATTCCTCACGACCAAATCTACCGGACACCGCGGCTTGCATCAAACGTGTCGCTGGTTAGATTCGTCCCGATGATCCCGCGTTTTGCATCGTACGCCGTTTCGCTTTTAGCGATCGCATTCCTAATCTCGGCTTGTGCCTCGCGCGACGAATCAGTCATCAAGGAGTCCACCTCGCAAAGCGAGGCCAGAGTTCCTGATAAGCCAATCTTTACCCCAGGTGCAATCGGGTCTAGCGGAAGCCACTGGTAATTCGACGCTCGGAAGGACATGGAAACTCGCGAATAATCTTCGTTGCTGACGCACATCGCGACGAGAATCAGCGTTTTATTGTGCGTGCGGATGAAAGGTTGACGGTATTTGTCGAACTCGACTCGACGATTCTGTGAAAGAAACACGGGCGCGTTCCGAAGGACGAATCACAGGCGCTAAATAAAAAAAATAAAGAGCTTGACAGAATGACGCGGATTATCTAACAGGTTCTTTGGTTACGTCACCCGACGTTTCAACGCATCTTCGGCACGGCTGAATAAGCCGCAGGGGCTGGATTTTCGCTGAGACACCGTTTAGCGCGATCCCCCAGATCCAACTGGAGCCCCGAGTCAGCCGAAGTGAGGCCGCTGTTCCAAAGCGCCTCGTGAGGATGATTCCTGGTTCCGCGCGGGACTGGATTGCAGTTAAAGCAGTTCAACAATCCAACCTCAACAAAAAAAATGAAAATAAAAAATTGCATTGTCTGTTTGATAGCGCTCCTCGCACTTCCGGTACTGGGAGCATTCGCAGGAACGCCCGCGGGATTCAGTGTCCAGTTAGTTAGGACTTTCGATTACCCGGGCAGCGGAAACTCGACCGAACCACAGGGCATCAGCGACTCGCGCGCCATCGTCGGCGACTTCTTCAATTTAAGCGGGGTGGTGCGCGGTTTTATCCGGTTCACAAACGGGAATTTCAGCGCCCCGCTCGTTGATCCCAACGATACGGGTAGCTTCACGCTATGCCGCGGCATCAACAATTCACGAGTGATCTGCGGTTTTTACGACGATGCACTCGGCAACAGTCACGGTTTTCTCCTGAGCGGCGGCACGTTCTATAACAAGGATATTCCCGGCTCGACTTCGACGCTTATCCTGGGAATAAACAACACCGGCGACTGGTGCGGATCGGATACTAAGCCTGGCCCGGTGCAGGTGGCATTTCTTAACCTTGACGGGATCATTACCGAGTTCGCGGTGCCAGGAGCGAGCTACAGTCTTGCCTACGGGATTAACTCGTCGAACGAGGTGGGCGGCTATTTTGCCGACGTCAACGGCGTCGTCCACGGTTATTTCCGGGAGAGCGATGGGGAGATTTTTGCTCCGATCGATCCGGCGGGATCGACCGGGACGGTCATCTTTGGGATCAATGACAGCGACTGGATGGTAGGCAGATACGACGACAGCTTCGGATTAACCCATGGCTTGCTCTTTATTCCACCGAACAGATACGTCACCTACGATTTTCCCGGTTCAACTTTCACCTCCCTCAACGGGATTAATCAGGCGGGAGAGATCGTTGGCCGTTACTTGGATGATGGCGGCATCGAGCACGGGATTATCCTCCGCGTTGTCAGCACTGCGGCGGACCAGTCGACGCAGGGCGTGACCCCGCAGAGGCAGTCATCGCAGGCCGGGTCGCTGCCCTCAAGATCGCAGGTGGAAGAGCCGGCCTTTTGAAACTTGGTTAGTAGAGTACGCCTCCGGCTTTGTTAAGCCGGAGACGGGAGCTGGATCCAGGGAGGGGCTGACACTGCCGCCTCTACGGCTTGCCACGTACAAAGCTGTGGAGGGACGCAAAAGGCATGGGGTCGACGGCAATACATCATAGGTGTAGATACACGCGTCATGATGCGACCGCGATTCTCGCTGAGAGTTAAGAGTCCGTTGTGGACCGCACGCAGAACGCCCATGCGCGGGCGCAACCAGCGATCAAGATTGGAGTCCCACCCCGACACCAGCGGGCAAGTTCGCGCCCTTGCCGGGGTTGGAATCGCCCACCGGTTGCGTGAGAACTTCGTGTGCGCGCTCGATGAGTCGCCCCGACGTTGGCAAGTGGCAACGGCCGAGTTGCTCCCTAGTATAGATAAGGATTTTGAGTCCAGAGCGTCTGCCAGTTCCGCCACGCCGGCGAAGGGAATCTGAAGCTACGAAGTCCTCGTCGAAGCTCAAGCGCTTCCGATAAGATCAAAAGGCTGCAAACTTCGCGGCGGTCCGAAAATTTCGCGAAGGATGATCGCGTTGCGTAGACCTGCTGTCGAGCGGAGCAGCGTCGCGATGTCTGTGACGCTTCCGGTGAGCTTCGCCTTCGGCCCAGCGGACGTCGTGTATCGTTCCGCCGGCGATTTGATTGAATCTTTCGGCGTGAGTGACGGCGGAGCTTCCTGAATCTCGAAGATCGATGCCAGAGCTGGCGTTTTCGGTACTTCGACAACTTTCCTCTTTGTGCGAGCGAGAACGTTGCGCGCGGTGGGGATGGGCGGCGGCCGCACCGGAGCGAGAGGTCGCGGCGGAATGTTGGTGCGCGGCACGACTGGAGGCGGTGGTCGCGAGGTTGCCGGTTGCCCAAGCGCTTCCAAGAATTTGCGAATGCGTTCTTCATCCGATTCGACCGGCGCTCGTCTGATCGGCTGATCCGGCTGCGGGGTAGCGGTCGGTCTCTGATCGGGTTTCTGCGACCTCTTCTTTGCTTCGCCGGCCTTGTGCGCGAGCAACCTAAACAATGCAGCCATCGCGATCAGCAGAATGAAAAGGAGATTATCGAGATGCATGGTGAGATCGTTAAATCGTTAAAAAGGTTACATCGTTACAACGGTTCGCCTTTTAACTTGTTGACGGTTTCTCGCTGCCGGCAATTGATTCGCGCATAGAAGTATCGGCCTGAACGTTTTTCATTCGCACATAGTCCATTATCCCCAGATTTCCGGAGCGGAATGCATCTGCCATTGCTTGCGGAACGAGCGCTTCGGCCTCGACCACTTTGGCCCGCATTTCCTGCGTCTTGGCGCGCATCTCCTGTTCTACAGCCACGGCAGCTGCGCGGCGCACCTCGGCTTTCGCTTGCGCGACGCGCTTGTCTGCCTCGGCTTGCTCGGTCTGTAACTTCGCGCCGATGTTATCGCCAACATCGACGTCGGCGATGTCGATTGAAAGAATTTCGAACGCTGTATTGCTGTCGAGACCTTTGGCGAGCACGGTCTTCGAAATGCGATCGGGATTTTCCAGTACTTCTTTATAGGAATGGGCGGAGCCAATTGCACTCACAATGCCTTCGCCGACGCGCGCGATAATTGTTTCTTCAGTGGCACCCCCGACGAATCGATCAAGATGCGATCGCACCGTCACACGCGCCTTTACTTTTACTCCGATCCCGTCCTGAGCGACGCCGTCAATTGTCGCCCGGCCCATCACGGGGTTCGGCGCGTCAATCACTTTTGGGTTAATACTGGTGCGCACCGCTTCGAGCACGGTCTTGCCGGTGCCCTTGGTGGCTAGATCGATCGCGCAGGCCCGGTTGAAATCGAGCGAAATGCCTGCCTTATCAGCGGCAATTAGGGCGAGAACCACGTGGCTGACATCGCCACCCGCCAGGTAATGGGCTTCAAGCGGATCGCTTCGAACATCCAGACCAGCCTTCACGGCCGTGATGCGATTGTCGACAATCAATCCGACCGGCACTTTTCGCAGGCTCATCCCAATCATTTTTCCTATGCTAACGGGGGCGTTGGCGACACGAGCCCGGAGCCAGGTTGTGAAAAATTTGAAAAAGACGATCGCAAGGACAAACGCGAACAGCGCCACTACGGCGACGCCGACAAAGTAAAGCGATTCCATATTGCTCCGAGGTTATCGGAAGCGAAACGGGGCGCAAAGAGCTAATTGCGACGAGTCGCGGAAAGCCCGCCACTCATCGAGAAAGAGAACCAGGTGTTAATGGAAAAGTGCTCGGAACCCGATTAATCGGCTGAATTAGTTGCGCAATTTTGTGCCGGTTTCTGCGCCCGCCGTGCAGAGTACGCAGTCAAATTCGCGCCCCCGCCGAGTGATTCTCCAATGCGTTATCCGCGCCCTAAAAATCTCTGCGCCACCGGCGAACCGACAGGAATCATGTTCGGTGCCTTGCACTTGAGACAGGTCGCGTAGCGAGAAGTGAGCCGCCAGACCGAATAAATAATCCCGGGCACGAGGAAAAAAAGCCAGAGCAAAACTTCAATCGCGAAGTCTCCTCTGGTTATCGAGATCGGGTTTCCAACATAACCGCAATTGGTGCAGACCTTGGCGCTGGGAGGCCAGGCCGTGCCCGGCAATACCTGCTCCCTGGGGTCTGGCTTCGGGAATGTTGCGCCAGGGAATTCCGATGCTCGTATCCATTGTCTCGTCCCATCGCCGAGGTATTGATCGTTCGGCGAAATATCGCCGGCGGAGATTTTTGCGCGAAACTCTTGCTCGCTGAATTTGCCGATTACCTTCCCGTCCGCTCGCGCGACGTAGATCATGCTCCGTTTCTATTCGGTTCGAAGATGAGAGTAGATATTTTTCAGTTTGGAGTCGAAAGAGCGGATCTGTTCCACTTCCGGCGAACATCGAGCGTTTTCATTGGTGCTCGGGGCGGGACTTGAACCCGCATGCCTTTCGGCATACGCCCCTCAAACGTACGTGTCTGCCATTCCACCACCCGAGCGAATGAAGAGTGATTAATGAACGGTAGATTACGGACAGTGGCTCGCAAGCGCTTTGTCAGAGCAGTTTTGCTTACTTTTGCTCCTGATTATCCTCGTAATCGAAATCTAAACCGAGCGAAGACGGAATATATGTGCACGAGCGCAAACCAGCGTGAAATCGGCGCAATCCACGTTTACATTTGGACCGGATGAGCATGAAAGCGAATGATCGTGATTGGACCAAAACAGATCTCCATATCCACACGCTCGATGATCCCAAAGACGCGGTCGATTATTCCGCGCATCAATTGCTGGAGCGCGCCCGCTCGCTCGGTTTTCGGGTCCTTGCGATCACACTGCACGACGCCGTCTTTGATCGACAGGAAGTGTTCGCGGATGCAGCGGCAATGGACATCTTGCTTATTCCTGCGGCGGAGGTGCGATTATGCGGTGCGGATGTCATCGTACTGAATGTGACTGGCAAAGAAATCGCGGAGCTTAAAAATTTCGGGGATCTGCGACGGCTGCGGGCGCGGCGTGGGACCTCGGTCTTTACGATTGCGCCGCACCCGTTTTATGTTTTTGGTAGTTCAATAGGATCGCGCCTGCTTACAGAAATCGATTGCTTCGACGCGATCGAGCTCTGCCATTTTCATAAGGGCCTCTTCAATCTAAACCGCCGCGCGGAAAAAGTGGCAGCCCGGTTTGGCAAACCGTTGATTGCCACTTCTGATGCGCATCGTTTGCACGCGTTTGGAAGCCATTACACGAGCATCCCGATGCCGCCTGAGCTTACCGTCGAAAATGTCTTTGCTGCTTTACG
>QHNJ01000139.1:16468-31047 GCA_003218395.1 Verrucomicrobiota bacterium | reverse complement strand
AAAGTTTTTTCCACGCCCAAACATGCGTCCGTGTTTGATCGGACCCATTAAACCGCTAATGAACATGAATAGACGCGAATTGTGAAACCTGGGCGAGTAAGACTCACCTTCGGATTCGTGTTCATTCGTCTTGATTCGTGGTTAACCCCAGATCATAAATCGCGCCCCAGGGGCCAGAAGCGATCAACGTTGCCGTCGTTTTCCATGGCTGCTTGCTCGCCGGGTAATTGATCGTTTCTTCGCGCCCCCAAAAGATGTAACGGATATGCAAAGCGCGCGCAATCTCGCGCCAATTCTCGGAGCCTTGCATCAGCTTGGTGAGCAAATTGTAGGTGGTTGTGTAGGCGAAACCCTGCGACCAAAGGTGGCCTGGATAACCAAGCGCGACCTTCCGGCCTTGGAGCAACAATGGGTGATTGTAAGTCGGGTAAGCGGCGAAGCGGGCCTCGAGCGGCAAACGCCGAACCGCAGCGCCAACCGAGTCCAGTTCCGCGCGATCGGCAAGTCCCCAACCAGCTCGGTTGGCGGCCAGTCCACCTAACAGGGTAACAAATCCCGAGCCGAAAAGCGCGATGCAAACGCCCACCCGAACGGGAACGCTCCAGTAAGCAATGAGCTGTGTCCACAGAAACGGCAACACGAGAAAGTAAGCCCAAATTATGAGTTTGAGATTGTCCCAGTCCCAGGGCGTGGTCTTCACCAGGAACCCAAAGATAAAGATGCCAACCGCGGGCAAAAGGAAAGCGAGGTCCTCTGGAGGCTTATTACCCCAACGCCATCCACCTTTCCAAGCGCGCCACCCGCACAAAGCAATCAGCGCCAGGATCAACGGGGCCCATACGCCGAAGTTCGTCAGCCAAAATTGAAAGGCTGGAGCGATGATGCCGTTCCATACCTTTTGCAAGACCCAGCCAAAAACCGGGCTGGACGTGGTAAAATTTACGGGGCCGATCCGAAAAAAAGGAGCGGCGAAGTCTCCCGAATCCTGCACCCAGCCCGGATGCCATTCGAGCATCGAGGCCGCGTGGAAGTGATCGGTGGTCAGCCAAACGAAGAAAGTAGCGGGAAGTAAGGCAGCGGCGAGCACGGCGCCGACGTGGCTGCGTATGGGTGCATTCCGAAAAACTTCAGGCCACATTGCCGGCTGCGAAATCAAGTGACCGATCCCGGTGGTTCCTCCGCTGCGGGCAACATTAGCGATAAAGTTCAGTTCACTCGGACGTTCAAAAAGAAAGAGAAAAATCAGGACGATGGTCAGGGCGAGAAACGTGTGGACGTGAAAGAGCGGCATCGAGGCGTAGAGAGAGACCTCGACCCAGAACGGCAGCGGCCCGGGATGTCGACCTTGCACGTCCTCGCGAAAGAACTTTTCGCGCCAATGCCAGAGCAGAAGCAGGCCGACCGGGATTGCGTAAAGCAATCCGCGCTGAGTCACAAACATGGATAGCGCAATGCTTTTCCACGCGATTGTTCTGTCGCCCTGATAATCCAAAAACTTCAGCGTTTTGAAAAATTGGAATCCCACTATGCCGCCATTAAATAAAAAGCCAGCGACACCGAAGGCGCCGGCCCAACGGAAAAACGCGTAAAAGGTCGCGAGTGACGCAAGCAATCCAGTCCAAACCAATCCACGGATCAGGTCGACATGAACCAAACAGAGCAGAGCGTTAAATAGATCGATCCCCACTGGATATCTCAGTTTGCTAAAAACATAGATCGGATTGTCTGGCCAAAGCGCGACGCCACTTGCAAAATTCCTGATGAACGTAATATGCAGCGCGAGATCGCCGAGGTTGTTGGGCGATTGAATTTTTAATTGTTCGCCATCGATGTAGAGAAGCCAACAAAAAGAGCGAACGGCAAACACCGTGAGACATGCCGCCATTACCCAAAGCCACAGATGACGATAGCGCTTGGCCGCCGGTGAAGTGCCCTCGTGCACAACACTCTCCAGCCGCTGCCGGCCAGACTTAGAACGTTCTTGTTCTACTACTGGCGAATTTACCTTCTTCCGTTCAGTGGCGGTGTCAGAGGTTCCAAGATAGGCTGCAACAGCGAATGCTGCGCCCGATACCAGCGCGAAAATCGCGCTTCGTTCGTCCAAACCGCTCCCTGCCATTCCTAAAAGCAGGCCGCAAACAACCGACAAATTGACAAAGGTTAGACCAGCCGAAAGCCACTTCATCGAGATGAGCGCGGAACTAGCCGGATCCTTTCCCAAGGAAATCCGGCGCTTTGCCTGGGAAAAATTCTTTGAAGACTTTGGCGCTCAAGTAGAGCTTAGAAGTGTCCTGATAGTTCCGAAGTCGTAGTGGTTGCGTGTAATAGGAGCCGCGCAACTTCGCTTCAACTTGCGGAATTTTATCTTGTTGCACGAGTAGAAAATCGGCATCCACGTTCGCAGGCAAGTTCCCTCCTTCGTAATAGCCGATACGGGGGAAGTCGCCCAGAATCCATGGGAGCGGATACACACTGCCCCGAATCATGTGCCCGGTCAGCTGGTAGTTGCGGGGATCTCGTTTTGCCAACTGCAGCAGCGGTTTCGTTAGTTTGAAGATGTCATTGTAAGTCTGAACGTAGACATATGGCTCAGTATCCGTTGTGCAACGGAAGTAATTCAGCCAGATCGTCGATTCGAGTGAAACGCACAATAGAATGGCTGATACAGCATATGTGACACGGCGATATCTCGCACCAACAAGCAGGATCGCCGCGCCAAAGATAAAAAGGAACGGCCAGGCAACATTGATTATGCACCACGGCGTCTTGTATTTAACGTAGCTGTAAGCGATTAAGGTTCCGACTCCGTAGATCGCCAGATAACGCAAACTGAGGTTCTTAAACTGCTGGCAAAACAGGCAAAGAAGCAGACCGGCGCCCACAGGAATTTCGTAGCGCCCGATCAGTTTGAGCCAGTAATACCACGGTTTTTCATGGCCGTGGCCGGCATGGCCAGTCTCGGACCACGCGTGGTACGCTTGATATAAGCCCTTAACTCCGCTCCAGTTAAAAAACGTTCCGGAATAGAAGAAAACGACTACGGCGATGCCGACTCCGGTGACCATCGCAAGATCAATATACGTCCAGGTTTGTCTGGCCAGCTTCGCGTCGGGAAGGCGATTAAGTGCGCTGGAGACCATCACCACGGGAATTGCGAGCGCCGCGCAGGCAAAATGGATGATGTACGTTTCTTTCGTAAGGATCATGCCGGCCACACCCATGCCGGCGCACCAAAGGTAATTCGCCGTTCCAAACTTCCAGAGGCCGAGCAAGCCGAGAATGAACATCATCGAGAAGAGCACGAGCCATACTTCGTGGATCGAGTAGCGTCCGTAAAAAACAAACCCGGGTGACACCGCCATGGCTAGCGCGGCCAATCGGCTCACGTTTCTTCCGATCAACGGCTCGAATTTCAACGCAAGCCACACGCAACCGATGCTCACAAGGACCACCGGCAGACGTAACGCCCAAACATTTCGACCGAACAAAGTTTCCGACAACAGCAGAACGTAAAAGTGAAGAGGGCCGTGATAGTTCGTCGGATCGTATCTGTAAAATCCGTTCTTCACCATTTGATCGACAAACCACCCGTTGATTCCTTCGTCGAAATGCGGCGGCTTGATGTCGAGCAGAAAAAAACGCAGGAAAACAGCTAGCCCAAGAATCAACCACACGACCCAATCAGTTTCTGCAAGGCGGGCTTTCCAAGCTCGCAAGTGATCCCGCGGAGGTGGAAAATCTGCTAGCGCGCCGCCCTCGGCGCTGCTAGTACGCGCTGCAATGCGCCTTCTCGTAACCGGTGGCTGCGGCTTCATTGGGAGCAACTTTATTCGGTATATTTTGCAACATTACAAGCCGGCGTACGTGACCAACGTCGATGTGCTCACTTATGCGGGCAATTTCGCCAATCTCGATGGCGTGGTCGAGGAACATGGCCAACGCTACGAGTTTTTCAAAGCCGATATCGCCAACGCCGATGAAATGGACGCACTCATGACCGAGCACCAATTTTACGCGGTCATCAATTTCGCTGCCGAATCGCATGTCGACCGCAGCATCAATTCACCTCTCAATTTCATCCACACCAATGTCGTCGGCACCAGTGTGCTGCTCGATTGCGCACGCCGCCACGGCGTTCAACGCTTCATCCAAATCTCCACAGACGAGGTCTATGGCTCGCTCGGTGCCACCGGGAAATTTACCGAGCAAACACCGGTCGATCCGAGCTCGCCATATTCGGCAAGCAAAGCCGGCGCCGACCTCCTCGCCCTCGCCTCTTACAAAACGTATGGCCAGGAAGTGCTCGTGACTCGCTGCTCGAACAACTACGGCCCGTACCAGTTCCCGGAAAAACTGATTCCGCTCATGATTATCAAAGCGCTCCGTGGCGAGCCGCTCCCGGTTTATGGCGACGGAATGAATGTGCGCGATTGGATCCACGTGACAGATCATTGCGCCGCGATTGTCGCTGCGCTCTTCGAGGGGAAACCAGGAACGATTTATAATTTCGGAGGCGACGGCGAAATGGTGAATATGGATGTTGTAAGAATGATCCTCAATAAACTGGGCAAGCCGCACAGCTTGATTTCGTTTGTGACTGACAGGCTGGGGCACGACCGCCGGTATGCAATCGATTCATCTCTTGCGCAACGTGAGTTGAACTGGAAACCGCAACGCAATTTTAACGAAGGACTCGACGAAACCATTCAGTGGTACATCGACAGCCAAGCGTGGTGGCAACCGTTGCTCGAGCGCACGGGCAGGTACTAAGGGACACAGACAAGATGCCTGGGTTCCTCAAATGAAAATCGTAATCATCGGCGCGGGAGGCCGCCTCGGCTCGGCGCTCATGCGCGAATATCGCGACAGATTCGATGTCGTTGGTCTTAATCACGCGCAGCTTGACTTATCGAATTTTGATGAGATCCGCGAGACACTGTGCGCGACGAACTTCGATGTTCTTGTCAACGCTGCCGGCTTCACAAATGTCGATCTTTGCGAAACGGAGCGCGATCAGGCGTTCCTAATTAATGCGGAAGCGCCCCGCATTATCGCGGAAATTTGCCGGGACAAAGGTGCGAAGCTACTTCATTTCAGTAGCGATTACGTGTTTGATGGCGAAAAACGCGAACCTTACGTCGAAAGCGATTTCGCAAATCCGATTAGCGTTTACGGCGAATCGAAACGGGCAGGGGAACAATCGGTTCTACAAACGGCAGATCGACATCTGGTCGCGCGTGTCTCCTGGGTTTTTGGTCCTGACCGGCCAAGCTTTATCGATGGCGTGATCCAGCGGGCACAGGAAAATGAGGAGGTCGCTGCAATCGGCGACAAATTTTCGACGCCCACTTACACACACGACATCGCCCAAATGTTGCCGCGGTTTTTTGAGCTCAACGTTGAAGGCGGCGTTCTACATTTCGCCAATGCTGGCGAATGCAGTTGGCAGGAATACGCGCAATGGGCGCTGGATTGTTGTCAGGGGTTTGGGATATCCGCGAAGGCGAAAACGGTTGGCGCGCTTAAATTAAAAGACATGAAAAACTGGGTGGCCCGCCGTCCAGCCTATTCAGTGCTTTCCAGTGCGAAATATACGCAGTTGACCGGTGCCTCACCGCGCGCTTGGCGTGACGCCGTCGCTGACTATATTAGGCGCTTCTATTCAAAAACATGAAAACACACATCTTCGCTTTCACATTGTCGGTTGTCCTTTGCCTCACTGCGCGCGCGGGATTGAAATGGGATCAGACCTCGATCGAATTACATCCCGCCGCTGCTGATAAGCAGGCGATAGGCCATTTCAAATACCAGAATACCGGCGACAAACCGGTGCGATTTAAATCGGTCCGCACTTCTTGCGGCTGCACGGCGGCGCAAACTCAGAAGGAGGAAGTGCCGGCGGGAGAGAAAGGTGAGATCACGGCCACCTTCAACATTGGCGAACGCACCGGCACACAGGTGAAAACTGTGACGGTGGAAACCGACGATCCCGCCAATGTAACCACGGTGCTCACGCTCAAGGCGGTGATCCCACAGCAGCTCGATATCACTCCAACGTTTGTGTTTTGGGGACAAGGCGAAGCACCAAAGCCAAAGACGATCGTCGTGCGCGCAGCCAAGGATTTTCCAGTGAAACACTTGAAGGTCACGTCATCCAGTCCGGATTTTCAAGCGAAGGTTGAAGAGACGGGTAACGGCCAGTTCAAAATCGATGTTCAACCCCAGGAAACAACCCGATCCATTGCTTCGACTTTGACGATTCAACCGGAAGGTTCGCCGAAAATATTTTATGCCACTGCGCGCATTACGACTGCCCCGGCAATCCAGTAGGTGGTGAAATCTTTACTGGTCCGCCAGGTCCTCATCCTTGCGGCGCTTGGGCTTGTCCCTGGAATTGGGCAGGCGATCTATTTTCGGGACAAGGTTTCATGGCGGTCGCCCGTTCCCGCGTCCGAAATGGTCACGGTGACGCAAGCGCGGGCCTGGGGTGAGAACGCAATCTGGGTCGATGCGCGGCCGGACAGCGAATTTGCGCGCGATCATGTTCCCGGCGCTTTGCCACTAAACGAAGACCGCTGGAGTGAATTGCTGCCGCAGTTTCTCGCAGCGTGGTCCCAAGAGAAAAAGGTTGTCGTTTACTGTAGCAGCCAAAGCTGCAACGCCAGCCGCGAAGTCGCGCGCCGCTTGCGTAATGAGGCGCAACTGAAAAACGTCTTCGTGCTTGAAGGCGGCTGGGAAGAATGGCTCAGGACGAATCGCCGAAACCTTAAATGGTTGAATCGTTAAAATGTTGAATGATCGCCGACCTGTAGTTTCTGAAATGAACGAGCCCTCAACTCTCAACTCTCAACTCTCAACTATCCCGCAATTCGTGTGGCGAATTGCGGACGTCATTGTTGGCGGCGTTTTCATCTATGCCGGCGCGATCAAAGTTCTCGATCCGATCCGGTTCGCTAATGACATTGAGAATTACAAAATCCTGCCGTGGACCATCGGTGTCGGGCTCGCGTTTTATTTGCCATGGCTGGAAATTTTCTGCGGCCTTGCGTTGATCCTTCGCCGTCTTTATCTCGGTGGATTGACGATCTTAACCGCGCTCATCTCTGCCTTCCTCGTCGCCACAATTGCCGCAAAAATCCGCGGCCTCGACATCACCTGCGGCTGTTTCGGTCATGTCAGCCAACGCTGGAACTTCTCCGCGCATCTCGCGCTCGATCTTCCCTTGCTCGCGGCACTGATTCTTCTGCTCTTCCGTCCGGGGCGAGATTTTCGTTTGGCATGACAAATCCTCAATGATCAGGAAACTTAAATCCGGAAGTATCGGCTGTATTCCCGGAAGAAAGATCCGAAAACTGGGAAACGAAGAAATCTGGGCACGTTCAAGACCAAAGCTGCGGCGAAGAAGAATCCGTTTCACGGCGAGAGGCCGATCGACGTCAGAATCTTTTGAAACCTGGGTTCACTACGCAGCGGGTCCCAAATGGGATCCGCCTTAAGCCCGGCGATCCATCTCGATCGCGCCTGAGCAGCCGCCTCGAGTGCAGCCAAAGCTTTCTCCTTCTCGCCCAGGTCTACGTAGACCTTGGCTAGGTAGTAAGGTGACACGTTCAACCCTTCCAATTGCGTACGATGATTCGGCCACTCCACTTTCATTCCATTCGAAGAAGGTGACCTCTCTGAGCTTCAACGGAAATCAGGCCCACATCACGGGCACCGAAAAATTGGCAAACGAAAGTTAGTTTCGCCGTCGACGTCACCGACAACGGCGGACCTGGTACCAACGACTTCTTCTCGATCCAGTTTAGCAACGGCTATTCGGCGAGCGGTTATCCGTTAAACTGAGATATCTCGATTCATTACAACCCATCTGGCTCTGTTGAAAAGCGCAAGCAGCTTTTCTGTTAGTCGGGCAAGCCAACTTTTTGAACGAGTTCTTGGAAGCGTTCGTCGCTGCGAAGCGGATCAAACATGGGGACTGTTTTGAAATCGATGACGTGCTGCGTATGTTCGTCGTAGGTTTTTTGCAAGAGCGCGATGGCTTTGTCCTTATCGCCCAGTCCGGTGTAGACCCAGCCGAAGTGATACGGAGGAACGTATTGTTTTTCGGCCAGCCGTTTCAAATCATCCAGTGTTTTTAACGCTTCAGCGCGCCTGCCAGCCATCGCATAAACATAGCCCAGACCCGCGAGGTAATCGCTGCCACGCTCGCGCGCCTTTTGCATCTCGCTAATGGCTTCTTCGTGGCGCCCAAGCGCAGAATAGGAGAGCGCGAGATCAAAATGCGCGAGTGTGAAGTTCGGATCGAGCTCCAATGCCTGTTTGTATTGAGCTATGGCTTCGTCATAGCGACGCTCGAGATAGTAAACCCAACCGTAGTCCGTGTTGATAATCAGCGACAGAGGATCGAGTTGGCGAGCGCGCTCGATATGTGCCAAGGCTTCCGCATTTCTTCCAATCAGTGCGAGGCCGAGCCCGAGGCCGTGATGCGCGGCGGCATAACCAGCATTGAGCGCGAGCGAGCGTTCGAGTTCGGTAATGCTTTCTTTCCACTTCCACTGGAAGGAGTAGACCTCTGCCATCGCCCCATGAGCCTCAGCCAACGAGCCATCAAGCTCGATGGCTTTAGTTGCGGCCGTCTGCAACTTAGGTACGGCCTCACTCGCTGGCATCGGAACATACCAGACCGCAAGCTTGTAAGACTCGGCCAGATCACAATAGGCCACAGCGTAGTTGGGATCGATTTCCGTGGCCTGCTGGAAAAACTGAATCGCCTTCATCAAACTTTCCGCAGTGCGCTGGGCCATGTAGTATCGGCCCTTCAGGTAAGCCTCGTACGCTGCCACGTTTTCGGTTGAGCGACGGGCGGGTTTGCCGGCGCAGAGAACCGGCCGTAGCTGCTCCGCGACGTTGCAACTTATTTCATCTAGCACTTCGAAGATGTCGGCCGCGGCTCGTTCATAGGAGTCCCCGCTCCAGATGATGTGGCCGTCGGCGGCGGCGACGAGTCTAAGCTGGACGCGAATGCGATCCTTGCTCTTCAGCAAGCTCCCCTCGACAATGCTACCTACGCCGAGCCGCCGGCCCGCCTCTGTCGGATCGATCTCCTTACCTTTGAAAATAAAAACTGATGCCCGAGAAATGACCTTCAGCTCCGGGAGTTTTGAGAGTTCGCTGATAATGCTTTCGGTTATGCCATCGCTGAAGTACTCGGCGGTCGGATCACCTGTAAGGTTTTTGAGCGGTAGCACCGCAACGGAACCGATGTTCGCAGGCGCATTGCTGCTGGATCTGACGAAACGGTACGCAATCACCGCAACTGCGATTGTCAGGCAAAGAGCGAGCGCCACGATCAACCTTCGCTGCATACGAAGAGGCGACCGTTGCTCAGGCAGGAGCGAAACTTTCGCCTGCAATTCGGGCGGCGCAGTGGGGGTTCCGTTCGCTTCTCCGTTGTCAGCAATCGGCTGTAAGCGTGTGCGTTCTTCGAGAATCAACGGCGCGGGTTCCTCGATTACTTCGCAGATGTCGGCCACGAACCGGTAGCCAACGCGCGGAATGGTTTCGATGAACTCCGCGTTGTCGCCATTCTGATTGAGCGCCTTGCGAAGTTGCGAAACCGCCACCGTCAGATTCGCATCCTCAACAATTACGTGTGGCCACAGCGCGTCCATTAACGTTTCGCGTTCCAGAAGCTTGCCCCGATTTTCGACGAGCAGAATTAGCGTCTGAATCGCTTTGGGCGATAACGCCACGACCTCGTCGCCGCGAAAAAGTCTGTGTCGATTCGGATCGAGCCGGAACGGCCCAAACTCGTAGAAACGCCGCGCGCCGCTGGTGACCGCCCCTTTCACGCCATTATTTAGAACAATTTAGAAAAATTTAGTCAAGCCTTAAGGACTTCGCGCGCGCGGGCGAGTTAAAAGTCGCCTCATGAAGAATCCCCCCGCACGCGAAAAAATTACGAGCCTAGGATTATCCAAGGTTCGTGTCTGTCTAGCTTTCGTTCCATCTTCTTTCGGCATCTTACTGGCGGCGCTGAGTTTTGCATTGCCTACGGCATCGCAGCGCCCCGTTGCTGATGCCGCGCGGAGCGGATCGATTTCGCCGGCGCTCGGCTCCATGTCGATCAGGCAGCCGTTCACTACAAATCCGGCCGCGGTGCTAAGACCATTGTCCGCGCTATATCCACTTCCTCGAGGCAATCCATCTGCGGCTGCGGACAGGCTCCCAACCATAGCGACGGGTCAGAACTACAGCGCAGGGATGCTCGTAAAATCCTCGCGGCCTGATCCTGTGGCAGAGCAGACGGCCGCGCCTAAAAAGTCTGTAACGCTCACCATTGTCCTCAATCGTACGGACCAGAGTGCGTTTGACGCATTCCTGTATGATGTGTACGACCCGCACTCACCAGCCTACCGCCATTTCCTGACGCCGCTTCAAGTCTCCGATCGATTCGGCCCGTCGCCAGAGAGCTACGACGCGGTTCTGCATTACCTTCAGAGAAACGGATTTAAGCTCGTAGAAGGCTCGGCGAATCGGTTAACGATAACGGTGCGCGGCACACGCGCGCAGGCAGAGCGAACGTTCAAAGTGCACATCGGGGAGTACCGGATTGGAGAGCGAACCTTTTACGCGAATGACAGCGACCCGGCGTTCCCGCAAAAGATCGCTTCTTCCGTACAAGCCGTGCTCGGACTGACGGACTTGGCGAGGCCGCAAAGCGCGCAGTTTACGGTGCTCCAAGCCGTCGGCGACTATTTGAGTGACCTCGTTGATCTGCTCTCGTCCATTGCTCTCAACTTCTGTGGCCCAGGCGTAACGGTCGACAGCTGTCCCGGGGGCCTGACGCAAGCCGTCGCGACGGTGGTGAGAACAACGGCCTCGGCCATTAGGCAGCTCGCCGCGGCGGGCAAACCGCAGAACGGGCCAGATCCGGTGTGCAGTTGGACAGGCATCGATGGAACGGGGCAGACCATCGGCCTGGTCGAATTCGACTCATTTCAGACGAGCGACGTCGCCGACTACCTCAATCTCATTCAATACTCACCCACTCTGATTTCGAACGTGAGCACCGTGCTCGTAAACGGTGGCGCCGGTGCGCCCGGACCGCATCAGAACGAAGTCCTGCTCGACATCGACAACATTGTGGCGGTCGCGCCAGGTGCGCAGGTGAGGGTTTACGAAGCACCGTTTCCAGGGGCCGGCAGCAGCTTCCAGCCGGTCATCAACATGATGATCAACGACGGGGTGACCGTTATCAGTAACAGCTGGTCCTACTGCGAAGACCAGACGACCCAGGCAGATGTCAACAGTATCGATGCACTCTTTCAGACGGCGGCCGCTTCCGGCATCAGCGTCTTCAATGCGGCCGGTGACACGGGCAGCACCTGTCTTGACGGCGCTTCAAACACAGTTGGTGTACCGGCCGATTCACCGAATGCGACTGCGGTCGGTGGAACGTCATTGACCGTAGCGCCGGGCCCGAGCTACGGCAGCGAGACTTGGTGGAACGGGTTGACCGCCGTCCCGACGACCGGCCAAGGCGGCTTCGGCATAAGTCAGTTCTTCGCGAGGCCCGCGTACCAGAATGGTTTCAATGCAGCCGCCAACCGCTCCGTCCCGGACGTTTCCGTCAGCGCTGATCCCGCGAATGGAGGATCCTTCATCTGCCTAGCGACCGGCGGGGGCTGTCCGACCGGACTCTTCAATGGCGGCACCAGCGGCGGCGCTCCGACCTGGGCTGCCTTTCAGGCGCTCCTCAATCAATCAGTCGGTCAAACGCTCGGCTTCGTGAACCCGATCTACTACGGCTTCGCCGGCGCTCCTGCCTTTCATGACGCTGCCTCGATGGGCAGCAATTTCGCTCACGTGGGTCTCGGGTCGCCGAACCTTAGTGCCCTGCATCTCCTTCTCTGTGGTCAGACTGCAGGGACACCGAGCGATACTGTGTCACAGGTCATCGCTCTTACGCCAACCGGAATCCCTCTGGTGACTGGTGATGGGATTCCTGCGGACGGCAGCACGGAGGGCGGCGTATTGGTTAGGCTACGTGACGCGAATGGTAATCTTGTCAGCGGCAAGACAATCACGCTTAGCGGAACCGGGAGCGCCACGATTACTCCGGCGAGCGTGGTGACGAGCATCGACGGCGCCGCAGTGTTCAATGTCAAGGACCTCGTCGCCGAGAGCGTGACATTCACGCCGACCGACACGAGCGACGGCAATCTAGTGCTTCAATCGGTGACCATTCCGTTCATTGTGCCGGTTGCCGCCGCAGGAGGAATCGGCGCGTTCCCAACTACCGTGCAGGCAGATGGCACTTCTTCATCGACAATCACCGTAACACTCCAAGACTCGCTTAGTCGCGGAACTCCGGGCAAACAGGTGATCCTGTCACAGGGCAGCGGTCATTCAATCGTCAACGGACCCAACCCAAGTGTCACCGACGCAAACGGTCAGATCCAGTTCACGGCAACAAATGTTATCACTGAGAGCGTCACCTACACTGCGACCGACGTGACCGACGGCAATCTGCCGGTGCCGGGTTCCGCAACGGTCAACTTCGTGAACGGCTCAGCATTCAACTGCGGTGGTCCACCCGTACCGCAGCCGGGCTGGGCATTAACGAGCCCGGAGACCGGATTCTCGCTTTCGAACAATTGTGTCGGCGCTTCTGGTACCGCGTGGGATCCGCAAGGAAATCTCTGGGTGAATGATTATGCGACGGGGAATATTTACAAGTTTTCGCCCGCGGGCGGCACCGCCGGGATGGGAACGCTGATCGGCATGGTGCCAGGCGCCAGCGCGACCTGCAACCACGGGCTCGCCTTCAGCAAGGACGGACAGCATCTCTATGTGGCGCGACAGTGGTGCGGGTTCGGCGGCAATGGCGACGTCGTCGAGATCTCGACGGCCGACGCCCACGTCATCCGCGCCCTGACCGATGCAGGCGCGATGTCATGCGCGACGGGGATCGCGACCGATCCCATCAGCGGTGATCTCTTTGTTACGTCGCCGTGCCAAAGTGCTAACAACCTCTGGCGCATCAGCAACCCGGAATCGCCGACGCCGGTAGTGTCGGTGTACGCCACGCCGGGGCGCGCAATCGGTCTTAACTTCACACCGGACGGCACGATCTGGACCGAGGCGTATCCATTCAATACGACCGACCACCAGTTGGTGAAGATCTCCGGTACCAACTCGCCGCAGCCCGGAACGGTTACGGTGCTCTCCACTAACGCGCCGCAGTTCGCCGGGGGTGTGCTTCCCGTAGCGAACCCGGCGGATCCAGGGAATCCGTCCTTCCTGCTCGTTACCAACGCGCCAGCGAGCAGTGGGAACAGCGGCTCGGTTTCGAAGGTGGATCTGACGCAGAATCCACCGGTGATCACCACAATCGCGACCGGTGAGTCCGGCGAGATTTTTGTGAACGGCGGCCCGGATGGATGCGCCTACGCCTCGGATGGTGATCGAGTGGACCGGATCACCGCCGCGGATGGCACCTGCAACTTCGCCGGATCAAGCGCCCAACCGAGGTTGAGTCTTACGCCTCTAATAGTTACACCCAATCCATTGCAAGGTTCGACGCAGACGTTCACCGCAACGCTCTCCAACGTCGGTTCACCTGCCAATACGGCGGTCCTCTTCGCGATCACGGGCGCAAACCCCCAGTTCAAGGTGGTGCCTGCGGATGTCAACGGGCAGGCGACGCTGAGCTACCTTGGCTACTTCGCCGGGCCGGACCGAATCATCGCGACCGCCCAGCCCGCTGGTGTTCCTCTCACGTCCAACCCTTCCCTTGTGACTTGGGAAGTCGGCGCCCACGCGACGTTCCTCAGCCTCAGCGATAGCACGAAGAGCGGTACGCCGGGCCAGGCGGTAGGAGTGAGAGCCTCGCTGTCGGATGTATCGGCGAGTCCGCCTGTTGCGCTCGCGGCTCAGACCGTCAACTTCGCGCTGGGTAATAATATGTGTTCGGCATCCACCAACGCGCACGGTATCGCCACCTGCCAGATAACGCCGAGCCAGGCGGGAATGCAAACGCTGACAGCGACCTTCGCGGGTACGAGTCAGTTTGTGGGATCCAGCGATTCTGTAGGGTTCAACGTCGTGGCGCCGCCAACTCCAACACCAACTCCAACGGCTACACCTACACCTACACCTACACCGACGCCTACTCCCACACCAACTCCAACGCCCACACCAACCCCGACACCAACCCCAACTCCGACGCCTACTCCCACACCAACTCCAACGCCCACACCGACCCCGACCCCAACACCAACACCAACACCAACTCCAACGGCTACACCTACACCTACACCTACTCCGAGTCCGACTCCGATAGGAGGGAGTCAGATCACTAGGACGAATGTCACCTGTAGCCAGTTCGTGGCCGGTACGGCCGCGAGCCTCAGTAGGCTGCGGTATTCGCTGGAGCCACCCGCCAACGCGACGATCAAAGAGGTCAACCCCGGTGCGTTTTTCTACTGGGTGACGGTCACGGCGTCAGCCGGCAGCAACACCTTCACGATCAATCAAACGATCACGTCCGGCAACTTCAACACCTAGTTCTCTAT
>QHNJ01000139.1:0-16416 GCA_003218395.1 Verrucomicrobiota bacterium | reverse complement strand
GTGTGCACCCGACGATCACGCAAAGCGGCGGCACGGTGAGCGTGACGTTCAACGCGCCGACTGCGGGCACTTACATCATTTCGATCAAGTTCGACTCGCAGAGTCTCGTGGGCAAACCCGCTCCCAGCCCGACAACAACCGTTCACTACGACTTCAGGACGATCGGCGTGCCCGGTTCGACCAGCGGGCTCGATCTAATTAAGAAGTAGTCAGTTTAGAAGAGCTAACGCGCGTGCGTGCTGAAGCTTAAAAGAAAGGTTCCGCACGCGCCTATCTTTTTCCCTGGCCGAGCGCCACGGTCTCGGGATAAGAAAGAAGAAAACGTCGTGATCGGATTGTGCGCTTTCACCGGTCCACCGGATCCAGAGGGCGTCGTGGAGATCACGTATAGCGTTGCGCCGAGTTACCTAGCCAAAGGTTGTGCGACCGAAGCAGTGATAGCGCTGCTTTGCTTATGCGAACCACAGCGGGCTCGCCCGCACGATTCGCGCACACACACTCGCGAAAACCAATGCCTCAACACGTGTCCTCGAGAAATGCACTTTCAAAATCGGAGAGATTCACGAGTCGGAAAATAATCTCGGCCGGCGATGTGAAGGAACTGCCCATCCTTACTAGCATCGGGCCCTCATCTCTCGGCGATAGAATCGGCAATTATATCTTAAACTGCTCGCCGAGACAAAGCTGGCGGCTGATTCCTGGCTGTGCTCGCATCCGATAGGCAGCAACGTCACAGCCAATAGCCGGGCATGGAAACAGATCACGCCGACCTACAACACACTGGTTGATTATAACACCGGAAAGCTTTGCGCGCCGCCACGTTAAATGATAAAAAAGCAACAGGAGGAGTTCAATTATGATACACATGCTGATTCGTCACAAAGTCGCTGACTTCGCTAAATGGAAGCCGGTTTATGACGCGCACGCTTCGGCGCGGCAGAGCGCAGGGCTGAAAGAGCTACATCTCTTGCGCAACACCGAGAATCCCAACGAGGTGATTTTGCTGTTTTCGGCGGAAGACGCCGAGAAGGCGAGAGCGTTCGCCGCGTCGGATGATTTACGTCAGGCGATGCAGAAGGCCGGAGTAAGCGATAAGCCAGACGTTTATTTTCTAGAGTAGCGGCCCCCAAGCTGGCGGTTCCAGTCACTTTGAGGCCGCCAGATGAAGGCTGTAAGTGTGCTTTTGTCGTGCGCGCACCAAAGGAGCGACTGACGGCCATTTCATAATAAAAGGATTGTGCTGGAAATACGCGCAGCAACGGAAGCGGATCACGACGCGATTTGGGATATTTTTTATGCCGTTGTTGCTGCTGGCGACACTTACGCGTTTGAGCCAGAGATGTCGCGCAATGACGCGCTGGCTTATTGGTTTAGAGCTGGTACGCGTCCTTACGTTGCAGAAAACGATGGGCGCGTTGTCGGCACTTACATTCTAAAGCCGAATCAAGCCGGAGCCGGTTCGCACGTTGCGAACGCCGCGTTCATGGTTGCGCCATCCGCGCGAGGACTTCAAGTAGGCCGAAATATGGGCGAGCATTGTCTGGGCGAGGCGCGGCGACTTGGGTTTCGCGCGATGCAATTCAATTTCGTTGTCTCGACGAACACCGCCGCGATCCACCTTTGGCACGAGCTTGGTTTCAAGATCTCCGGCACTCTGCCTGGCGCGTTTCGCCATCCGGAAAAAGGATATGTCGACGTTTATGTTATGTATTGTTCACTGATTGAGAACTAGGAGGTAGTCGCTCCTCGAGGAGGTGCCTGCACGCTGCTATGCCTATAAAGAATCGTCTCGAAACAAGCATTGTAAAAGAACTGATTTCCTGCTGAACCTAAGTGTGAAATGCAGACGGTGATTCAAGTCATCACCAGCGGACGCGGATCTTTACGCAACAAAATCATGAGCGATCCGCAACTCGAACGGAAATTCAAGCTTGTGCCGACAGAGCACCAGAGGCCGGGGCGCCCACATGGCTGGGCAAAAATTCATAGCGCGCGCGAAGCGCATGGTGTGATCAATTTGGAATGGCACGGACGCACCGGTGTACTCATCTGCCGTGTGGTCACCAAATTTGGCAACAAGCCGAACTCAATCATTGGCGATTTTATCGACTACTTGCTCGCCCGTCATCAAAGTCGCATCCTGGCCATCCATATCATGCGGCGATGACAATCGTGAAGCAAGTAAGGCAAAGCTAAGGTGAACGTCATTGTCGTTATGGTAATCGGTGGAATAATCGGTGCACTCGACGGCGTTGGAATCTTCCTTGCGCCAGGCGAACCCTTTAAGACCGAAATTTTTCTTGCGGCGATCTTGAAGAGAATTCTCGTGAGTCTTCTAACCGGTATGTCGTTAACAAGCCGCAGCGCATGGTGGCACGGTCCCGGATATGGGTTGCTCTATGGCTTTGCGTTCGGTCTGGTGATTTTTCTGGCCAAGGGCGGGTTCAAATCGATGGATGCTCCGTACGTTGTGCCCTCAGGTGCGATTCTTGGTTTAATTACCGGTCTGTTGCTTGTTAGATTCGCCTTTCTGAAGTTGTGATTGCGAACGTCATCAAAGCCGTATTCTCGCCATCCACATTATGCGGCGATAATTGCCCAAAGTGACAGTAGACCGAGCAGCACTCGGGTTTCGCGTAAGATCGGGCTCGGCTGTTTAGATTCTCATCGACGGTTCCGTCCGCTCGCCGCATTTGTGTGAGAGTCAAGTGATCGATCTTTCCGATCCGCGCGATCCAGAAATGCGGCAGCCGTATCACGCAGCGACGGGTATGCTGGAGATGAATGCAACCAAATTAAAACATCGTGTGCAAGGTGTTCGCCGCGCTACAGAAAAATCGATTGTCGATCTTCTCAAGCGGTGCACGGATAATGGGTACGCGATTCGTCGTGCCGCGCTCGTGGTTGGAAGCGTGATTGATCCCGACTCGATTGCCAATCCACACATTCGCGCACATGCGTTGGAGGGATGCTTATTTCGGACAACGCTCGAAGCCGCTCTACAATCGCGGGGAATTCAGTGCGCGATTTTCATCGAGCGTGATATGTACCAAACCGCGTCGAATCTCCTTCACCAACCGCGTACTCAAATACAGCGAACGCTTGTTGATCTCGGGCGTTCCGTGAGCGGGCCATGGCGCGCGGATCAAAAGGTGGCAGCATTGGCTGCCTGGATGTCGCTGTAGCATTTCTCTCCGAGCGACTCACTAATTTGGATTTGTCCCCTAATACACTCAACTCGGAAACGCAATGCGATTATGATTCACAATAGAGCTTGACCGAAATATGCAAGATCGACATGGGGGCGAGCGACCCTTCAACCGCAGAGTTTTTCTCAAGAGCGGCATTATCTTTAGCGGAGTTGCGTTAGCGGGCAGCGAACTGCTTCGTGGCGCGGAGCTGGAAAAGAAAGGTGACGGAAAAGAAGCCGAGGTTGGTCCGCCCGAAGATTTGATGCGCGAGCACGGCGTGCTAAAGCGCGTGCTTTTGATTTACGGCGAAGCGTTGCGCCGCCTCGATGCGAAGCAGGATTTTCCGCCCGAAGCTCTGGCCGATGCCGCGGGAATTATTCGCAGCTTTGTCGAAAATTATCATGAGAAGCTCGAGGAAGATTTTCTATTCCCGCGCTTCGAAAAAGCCAATCAGCTTGTCGATTTGGTAAAAGTACTTCGCACGCAACATCAAGCCGGACGCCGCGTTACGGATGGGACGATGCGATTCGCGAATTTCCAATCCCTTAGAAATGAGTCCGAGCGATTACAGCTCATCGACTCGATGCAGCAATACATTCGCATGTACAATCCGCACGAAGCCCGCGAGGACACTGTTCTCTTTCCTGCTTTTCGCAAGATCGTTTCGCCGCATGAATTCGATTCTCTGGGCGAGGATTTCGAGAAGAAGGAAGACGAGCTCTTTGGTGAAGACGGATTTGAGAAGATGGTGGATAAGGTGACCGGAATCGAGAAGCGATTCGGCATCTACGATCTCGCCCAATTTACGCCGAAGATTTAGGTTACCGTGCGCCGCCATTTTCTTACGAATGCACCCGCGGCGACGGTTCTCGTGCGAATTTTGATCGGCGGCGTTTTCGTGTCCGAAGGCATTCAGAAATTTCTTTATCCGGCGGAACTTGCGGCAGGGCGCTTTGCCAAAATCGGTATTCCTACTCCGGAAATAATGGGCCCGTTTGTGGGCGGATGCGAAGTGGTTTGCGGCACGCTCGTGATACTTGGATTGCTCACCCGGCTTGCGGCCATTGTGTTGCTCGTGGACATCAGCGTCGCGATTGTATCGACGAAAATTCCGGTGCTCCTCGGTCACGCTTTCTGGGGCTTCTCGCTCCCGAAATTGCCGCACTATGGTTTCTGGAGCATGATGCATGAAGCGCGCACGGATTTTTCCATGTGGCTTGGACTGCTCTTTTTGCTCATCGTCGGTGCTGGAAAAAAGTGGTCGCTCGATGCATTGGTGGTGTCGAGAGGCGGCTCGTAACTTATCTGGGCGCCGGCGTCAAAAGCTGACGCGGCTCCTGCGTTGCCCGCAGGCGCAGCGCGATACTAATCCAGATCGGCAGGCGGTCTAAGAGAGCGCGAATATTGCGCGTCAAAGGCGCGCAACGCCGCCTGCACAGTGTCGCCGAAGCCAGCGATGCCCTCTTCAATAGCTGGACCCAGTAATGCGACAACGGTGCGGCCCCGAATCGACAGCTGAGGACGACGTGTCGCCGCCGGGCTCCGGGGATGCGCTGCGCAATAGTGCTCCATCTCTTCCATCGCCGCTAACGTTTGATCGGCAGCGTGCTGCCCGTTCCAAATTGCAGTGGCGTTTCTCATTTAACATTCAAAACGTGCGACCCGGCGGGGATGTGCCTTTCTTCGACAAAGCGCATTTCGGCAGCGGATTAGCGGCGCATTCCTTGCGAATAAGACACGACTGAGAAGACCGTGGGCGCAATCCTGTCGATTTTCAGAGTCAGAACAAAACGCAAGATCCGGAGCCTACGGGGCTCGAACCCGCAACCTCCGCCGTGACAGGGCGGCGCTCTAACCAATTGAGCTAAGGCTCCTCAGGAAATCAAAGTGTAAAGGTGGCTGTCTCCTGCCGCAAGCAACGTGACGTTGCATCGAGCATCTGCGCGTGAAGACTCCGAAAGGATTCGCGAGCGGCACGCACTGTTATATCTGGATGCGAAGAGTCATCCTTCGATTTTTTCTGCAACCGCAAGATCGACATGATGGTTGAACGTTTTGTATGCGAGTGGCGTCGAAGATTGCGGAATGTGCCTGACAAAGCTATAGTGAAACTCGGTTCGGCGGATTGACCCAAACCATAAATGAGCGACGAGCGCAGCGAAGGGTTACAGGGCGGGGAAGGGGACTCGGGTCCGGGTAATCTTCTCGATTTATTCGATCGTGTGATTGCGTCGTTGCCTCCGGGCGATCCAATTCGGCAGGAACTGGTCTATCTGCGCCCCGAGATTTCCAATCGAGAAGAAATGATTCTCGAAGCGCGCCGTATGATTGAGAAGCTCGAGGAAGTCGTCAAGAAAGTGACTTCCCCCGCGAACCGGATTGGCACGTTTCTCGACGCCACGTCCCACGATACGGCGCACATCGTGGTGGGAGGCGCCGATTATTATTGCAATGTCGATCCGCGCATTTCGCTTGCAAAATTGAAAAAGGGAACCCGGGTCCTGGTCAACGAAGCGTTCGTCATTGTTGGCGATCTCGGATTCGAAAGGGCGGGCCCGGTGACAAAAATCACGGAAATCCTTGGCAAAGATCGGTTGCGCGTGGGCTCCGAACATGGATTGCAATCGATGGTGCTGCAGCGCTCTGCGGATCTTGCCCACTCGACCTTGAAATCGGGCGACGAGGTCCGAGTTGACTCAAACTACCGGATGGCGCTTGAAATGCTCTCGAGCACGAAATCGCACGAACATTACCTCGACGATGTCCCGGAATTGCCGTGGGAGAAAGTGGGCGGTCAGGAAGCCGCCCTCCAGGCCATCAAGGACGCAATCGAGCTTCCATTATTGCACGTCGATCTTTTCAAGAAATTTCAGCACGTCACGCCGAAAGGTTTTCTCCTTTACGGCCCGCCCGGTTGCGGCAAGACGCTCATCGGCAAGGCAACGGCCTACAATTTGACGAGGCAGCTTCGGGAAAAAACAGGCGTGGAAATGCAGGAATATTTCATGCACGTCAAAGGCCCGGAGATTTTGAATATGTGGGTCGGCGAATCGGAAAGGATGGTGCGCGAAATTTTTGCCACCGCTCGCGAAAAACGCTACGAGGGTTTCATGCCGTTCCTTTTCATCGACGAGGCCGAGTCGATTCTCGGCACGCGGCGCGCCTCGCGTCATTCCAATATTCTTTCGACGCTGGTCCCAATGTTTTGCTCCGAAATGGACGGGATTGATTCGCTCAACGACGTCGTGATTATCCTCGCCTCCAATCGCGCCGACCTGATTGACCCAGCCATTTTGCGTCCTGGCCGGATCGATCGAAAAATCAAAGTGGATCGCCCGGAGAGGCAGGGAGCGCGCGAAATTTACCGCATCTATCTTACAGATGATCTGCCGTACGATGGCGTGTTGGCGAAGGAAGCTGATGGAATCGGCACGTCGATTGAGCGTTTAATCGAACGGTTTGTCGACTGGCAATTTATGCGTCGTGATGAAAACAGGTTCCTCGAAGTAACACTGCGCAGCGGGCGCAAAGAAATTCTTTACCGCAGCGATCTCATCAGCGGCGCGATCATTGCCTCGATCGTGGAGCGCGCGAAAGCGATGGCGATTAAACGAGCCATTGCCACTCAACAGGAGGAAGGAATTCGGGAAACCGACTTGCAACTCGCGTTCAATGCCGAGTATGTGGAGAACGACATTTTCCCGACCACTGACATCACCGAAGACTGGCTCAAGCTAATCGATTACGATCCAGAAAATGTCGTCAAAATTGCCCCGATACGGACGGGCAACGAAACGGCAAGACACTTTTCCGGGGTGATTTGACGCGGGCCCCGCCTTTTTGCCGATGAAACGCGTCTTTGGTCTTGAGACCGAGTACGGCATCACCGTGAGCGGCGCGGACATGGTCGATGTTGTTGCCGAATCGATCGAGTTGGTGCGGCGTTACACCGAGCACGGCGCGCTCATGAAATGGGACTATGAGTTGGAAGATCCACACCTCGACGTACGCGGCTTTCGTGCCCGCGAATTACTTCAGGACACCGACGAATCGGCTTACTACGAGATCGACAAAAACCGCCCGCTTAGCTTCGAGGAAATAAAAAGCGACCTCGTTCTTTCGAACGGTGCCCGTTTTTACAACGACCATGCGCATCCGGAATATTCCACGCCAGAATGCACGACTCTCCGGCAAATTGTCGCGCAGGAAAAGGCCGGCGAACGCATTCTCGCCGAGTGCGCGCGACGCCGAAATCAAAAGTTGCCGCCCGGTCAGGAAGTTCGTCTTTACAAAAACAACACCGACTTTGTCGGACACAGTTACGGTTGTCACGACAATTACCTGATGAGTCGCGAGATCGCATGGGACGCGATTGTCGCCGGAATACTGCCGTTTCTCATTACTCGCCAGATTTTCGCGGGCGCTGGCAAGATGGGCATTGAAGGGGAGAGCGCACGGGGCGAGCCTGGTATCTTTCAAATCTCACAACGCGCGGATTTTTTTAGCGTGCTGGTTAGCATTGATACAATGAATCGCCGCCCTCTGATCAATACGCGCGATGAACCCCATGTGGACGCGAGCCGCTATCGGCGGTTTCACGTTATACTCGCCGACTCGAACATGAGCGAATGGGCCACGGCCATGAAAATTGGCACCACGTCGCTTATTCTCGATCTGATCGAGCGCGGACAGGCGCCGCAACTTGAGATCGCGCAGCCGATTGATGCAAACAAATCAATCAGCCGCGATCAAACTTACGATTGGATCATCGAACTGAAAGATGGCAGGAAAATCTCTGCGATCGATGTCCAACGGATTTATTTGCGGGCCGCGAGCAAGATCGACAACGGCGTGTCCGAGGATGGGCAATGGGTTCTGCGCGAATGGGAAAATGTTCTCGACGATCTTGAGCGCGATGTGATGTCGACGCGCGATCGCGTCGATTGGGCGGCGAAGAAGTTCTTGCTGAACGCGTTGCAGGAAGAAGAAAAACTTTCGTGGAACGACCCGTGGCTGCAGTCAATCGATCTCGAATATCACAATGTCGATCTTGAGCGCGGCTTGTATTATGAGCTTGTACGCCAGGGTTCCGCCCGCCGCGTCGTGGCCGAAGGTGATATCAAAACCTCGATCTTCAATCCGCCCGAAACCACGCGCGCCTTTTTCCGCGGCCGCGCCGTAGCGCGTTTCAACGACGAAATTTCCTCGATCCAGTGGGACGAAATCGTTTTCACAAACGGATGGCAATCGCGTCGCGTCGCGCTACCCGAAGCAGCAATGAACGGGCGGCTCGATGCGCTCAATCACGCCGCGCGCAATGGCAAAGACTTCACCGAATTCATCAACGCGATCGACGAGATCGGCGAGTAGCAGATGCGTTGCACCGGGTCGGAACGCAGACGAGACGCCCAGCGGTCGCACAGGCTGCAAGCCTCTGTTCCGCACTCTGCCGTTATTTCATTCCCACTCGATCGTGCTCGGCGGTTTGCTCGAAATGTCATAACAGATGCGGTTGACGCCTTTGACTTCGTTACTGATTCGAGCGGAGATGCGCGCCAGTAACTCGTAGGGGAGGCGCACCCAATCGGCGGTCATGCCGTCCTGGCTTTCGACGATGCGGAGCACGATCGTGTTTTCGTAGGTCCGCTGATCGCCCATCACGCCGACTGAGCGGACCGGTAGCAGAACGGCGAACGATTGCCAGACACGGTAATACCAGCCAGAGGATTCCATCTCGCTCACGACGATCGTGTCGGCTTCACGCAAGATGGACAATCGCTCGGGCGTAACTTCACCCAGGATGCGAACGGCGAGACCCGGCCCCGGGAAGGGTTGACGGTAGACAATCTCCTTCGGCAAACCGAGCTGAAATCCCGCTTGGCGCACTTCGTCTTTGAATAATTGGCGCACCGGTTCGACCAGCTCGAAGTGCATTTTTTCTGGTAACCCGCCAACGTTGTGATGGCTCTTGATTACCTGCGCCGGATTGCCCTCGATTGAGACACTCTCGATCACGTCCGGATAAAGCGTGCCTTGTGCGAGAAACCTATAACCGCCGTGTTTGCGCGCGCCGTTCCTGCGATCTTCCTCGAGCAATTCCTCGGTCGCGTGCTGAAAGACCTTGATGAATTCATTGCCGATACGCTTCCGTTTGGTTTCGGGATCGGTCACCCCTTTGAGCAGCGCGAGAAAGCGTTTGCTCGCATCCACGTATTTCAAACGCACGTGAAAATTTTCGCCGAAAACACGCTGCACGATTTCTTCTTCGCGCGAGCGCAACAGTCCATTGTTCACGAAAATACAGGTAAGTTGGTCGCCGATTGCTTTGTGCAAGAGCGCGGCAGTGACTGAAGAATCAACGCCACCGCTCAAACCGAGCACGACCTTTTGATCGCCGACCTGTTTCCGGATGCGCGCGCAAGCCTCTTCGATAAAGGAACCCATCGTCCAGTCCATCGCGCAGTGACAGATGTGATATACAAAATTCTGCAGAATCTCTTTGCCGCGTGGCGTGTGCGCGACTTCCGGATGGAATTGCAGTCCGTAGAGTTTGCGCTCGGGATTTTCGATCGCGGCGAAATCTGAATTTTCCGTGCGGGCTGCGGTGCGGAAATCAGCGGGCAGCGTTGTCACCTTGTCACCGTGACTGCTCCAAATGTCGATCTGTTCTCCGAGTCCCTCAAATAATTGCGAGCTGTTGGTGATGCGCAGCATGCCTGGGCCGTACTCACGGCGCGCGCTGAACTCCACCTCCCCCCCCAGATGATGCGCCATTAACTGCATCCCGTAGCAAATGCCGAGCACCGGAATTCCGAGAGAAAAGATTTCTGGATTAAGGTGCGGTGCGCTCTTGTCGTAAACGCTGGCTGGCCCGCCGGAAAGGATCAGGCCGTTCGGTTTCAGTCTTGCCACTTCAGCAGCCGGTGTGTCGAAGGGCACAATCTCCGAATACACCTGGCACTCGCGGATGCGTCGCGCGATGACCTGTGTGTACTGCGAACCGAAATCGAGGATAAGAATTCTTGAGTGCGCTGATGAGGCCACTGTCTTCACGCGCTACGGATGAGTTTGCGGCACACTATGCTGGCCCGCCGGATCATCGGACGGCCGTTCGATTGGGCCAAGCGTTCCCTGTCCGGTCGCGCCGCGTTCAAGCTGCCCTTGCACTTCTTGGGTAGTCCGTTGTTCAAGCGGATCAGCGCAGCCGCCCGCGATCAGCCATGCAATCGTGAGCAGAACCGCCATGCGCTTCATCCGCATATTTTAGAAAGCGAACGAGGTATTGCAATTGCAGATTGCGGAAACGAAACCACTGAAATGTTAAAAAAGTTAAATTATTGGAACGGCAGACGCTTTCCCATTGTAACTTTTTTAACAGTTTAACCTTTTAATCTCTGCCTGCCATGATCGATCCGGAACTCTTGCTTCAAGGCTATCGGCTTGGTGTTTTTCCGATGGCGATGGAGGATGGCGCAATCGAATGGTTCTCACCCGATCCCCGTGCGATCCTGCCGCTGGAGGATGTTCACGTGCCGCATGTGCTTCGGCGTCTCCTGCGCAAAAAAGTCTTTGAAACTAAGATCGACAATCGCTTCCTGGACGTGATCGAGGCCTGCGCGGCGCGTAAAGACACCTGGATCAATCGCGAGATCATCGAGAGTTACACACGGCTGTATGAGCTTGGCTATGCGCATTCGGTCGAAGCGTGGACCAGCGGCAAGCTTGCCGGGGGACTCTACGGCGTCGCGATCGGCGGCGCATTCTTTGGCGAATCGATGTTTCATCGCGTGACCGATGCATCGAAGGTCGCATTGGTGGCCTTGGCCGAACATTTGCGCACCCGAAAATTCGCGTTGCTCGACACACAATGGATCACGCCGCATCTGCGACAATTTGGCAGCATCGAAATTTCGCGGAACCATTATCTGCGTCTCTTACGGAGAGCAATCGAATTGCCACGCAAATTTCTGGCCGCATCTCTGCCAGCGTCGGAGCTGGGCGAAGGGGGGCGAGAATCGTACCATCCGGGTTGAGCGTTCGGTGTTTTCTGCTTTAGTGACAACCCGCGACGCGACGTAGACCCAAGATCGATTATCAAATACGGCTGGGTAGCTCAGTTGGCAGAGCAGTGGACTGAAAATCCACGTGTCGGCGGTTCGATTCCGCCCCCAGCCACGATTTTCGATTTGAACATCATGAGCCGGTTGGTTCTCGCGGGAACGCGTGCCATTTGATGAAATACGATTGGAAAGATGCAGGGGAGGAATGGTCCGCGCCGTGGGGAACGTCGGCGGCGCAATGGTTCGGCGCCATTCTTCCGCGCATTCGTGATTGCCTGCCGACGGAAACGATCTTGGAAATCGCGCCGGGTTTCGGGCGGTGGACGTACTATCTCAAAGATTATTGCAAGGAGCTATGGGCTGTTGATCGGGTCGAGAAATGTATCGAAGCGTGCCGTCGGCGTTTCGCTGATGATCCGCATGTGCACTGTCACCTTAATGATGGGCGCTCATTGTCGATGATTTCCGACGCCTCCATCGATTTCGTATTCAGTTTCGATTCTTTCGTGCATACAAATCGCGACGTGGCCGAAGCCTACCTTAGCGAATTTTGCAGGAAGCTGAAGATCGGCGGCAAAGGCTTCATTCACCATTCCAACTTCGGCGAATATGCTAACTCGCTACGGGAGCGGCTTCCGCCAGCGTTAACAAATCTCCTGATCAAAGCGGAAATCCTCGATTGGGCACATCATCGCAACCCGAGCATGAGCGCTGATTTGTTTCGAGCCTTGTGCGCACAGCATGGTCTGCATTGCCTCAGTCAGGAGCTCGTCATGCGCGAGGCGGCGTTGATCTGCGCCAAATCTCAAATCTCAAAGGGAATCACGTAGCTCGAGCTCGGTAGCTCAGTTGGCAAAGCAGTAGACCGAAAATCCATACGTCGGCTGTTCGATTTCACGGCGGATTTTATTGCGGAGAGAAGCCGACTCGTTCATTCTCCCGCGATGGCTGAAATCCAAGCGCCGCCGCCACTACCAAAATCGCAGCCGTCATTTGGCCGGCGCCACAGCACGATCATCAAGTTGCTCGGGGTCGGCGCTCTCGTTCTGGTGTTGTTGATTCCGTTGATGATGATCACCGGCGTCTTGAGCGATCGGTTGCGACGGGCGCAACGACGCGGCGCAGAAGTTCCACTGAAAGACTTCCGCAAGGACATCATTCTGGAACTCTACAATGAGGCCGGACAACTCGTCTTCGCCTACAAAATTTACCGCTGCTGGGTTTCGGAATATCAAATACTTCCCGACCTCGATGCTAATGCGAATGCCATCACAATAGAGCAGATCAAGCTGGAAAATGAAGGCTGGGAACGCGACCAGTCCATAAAGGAGCCGGTCGAGCCATCGTCAAAAAAATCTTAACCGATAATCTGTTGGGCGAGAAGCATTCGACGAGTGGGAAAAATTCACGTTCCTTAGAACGAGCGAAGAATTATCTATTAGGCGTTGCGGTCCGATGCCGGCGAAAAAGCGCTCTAGCGCCGCAGCTCAGCGTTTGGCACAAGAACCATTTCCGCGATTCCATCGGCACACCTTCATGCGACGCAATTCTAGCGCCCCGCAGAGACGCATCTGCTACGCGTCCCGAGAGTGTTCAAAAGCGGCCGGGTCCGATGCAACGCATCGTGGACGATCTTGCATGGGTGGTTACGCGAGTTTTTGTCGTGGCGTCCAGGAGTCCACTCAAGTCAAGCGATACACGAACCGCGAGTGAAATGACTTGCTAGGTATTCACGATGGGGAGGGACCAGTTGGAACGCCGGGATGACCACTCTTGTGAGCGGACGAGAATTCCAGATACCCGCCCGTCCCCCCAATCCCGTATACCTTTGCATCTTGCAGACCAGCGTTCAGTAGAATATCCAGGAGATCCTCGGCTAGGCCTGGCCGCGGTAAATTGTCCTCTACTTCAGGGCCGTACGTATCCATCGGGACGCGGTGCTCTTTGTCTTGACCGAGCACGGGAAAACCGGCTCCGCAACTAGCAAATACGATGACCACGTTGGTTGCCATATTTTCGGTCGGAACATCCCACACCGTTCTCGCGCCCAACTGCTGGTCCTCCGGAGCTAACAGCGCCCAACGAACGTACAAGCCACGGTACGTTTCGTACGCCGAGAAAATGCCCCGCGGGCCACCGTGACAAAATAACCATATCTCATCGACAGGTGTCTTGAGACACTTGGCGGCATCCGCGATTCGATTCACAATGTCTTCTCCCGTGCGGTACGGCGTCGGCCCCACCTCAAGCCCGCAGTCCGGAAACCTGGGATCCGCGATCGCGCCAATCCTGTTCGCCTTTTCGGCGGCTAGGTTCAGGAACCCGAGTCGATCGACAAGCTCCCAAAGTGTCTTCTCGTCTGGGCTGCCGCGCAGTGCTGGCCAGTGATCTTTCCACGGTTGCGCAGTTCCGAGGGCTTTGTCGTCGCTCACCGAGTAGGCAGCATATTCCTCACCGCGGAAGAAATAACCCCTTCCATGCTCGCCGACGAACGCTGCGTCAATGCGGTCGAAATTCAGGCCTGCCCATCCGTCTGCGATTTTGCGTTCCGCTTGGAGCGGCGCGCCGTTGACTGGGTCGCAGGCGAGATAAAAGCCCTCTTTGAAAAAGTACAGCCGTCCATTAGGCCAGAACAGAACGGTATCGAGATCACGCTGATACTTGGGAGGGAGTAAGGAATAGCGTTCCACGATGGGGCGGCTGATTGAGGGCGCCCTCCTCGTCCGGGTTGTCGCTGATCCGGTAAGGAACGAACATGTCCTCGCGGAAGAAATAGACCAGTCCCTCGGATTCCACCGTCGCAGCCGCATCAATCCGGCCCTCGAAAGCGAGACCTTTCCAACGATGCTCCGTTAGCGAGACTCTCTCCTCCGCCTCTTCGCCGCCGCTCAGACGATATCGAACATATGTCGAGCCTCGAAAAAAGTACGCCTTGTCGGTTGGCGGCCAGTATACGATCGCATCAATCTTGGGCATGGTGTCGTTCAGCTGCTAATTGCCACGACCCTGCATTCTCGAAGCCTTGCACTTCGAGGCGTTTGTCATCAACGGTTGGACTTTGAAACATCTGCGTTTCCTCACCGAGTAAATAAGCCCGCAACCACGAAAGGCTCATCCATCCATGCCCGGTTTGGGGACTTGAATGAAAAGCCCGTTCCATCATCGACAAATTGCTCTTCAAGATGGCGTCCATTTTCCGACATAGCGCGGTATTTGAGCGTCCGACCTCCAGCAACGGTGAAACTGAACTGACTGTAGCGGTAAAGCGCCATCCAGTGGCCAATGTCTTTCGTGCTATAAGAAACACGCTTATCTTGCGGAACAGCGTTGATGTCCCAATGAGAAAAAATATCAACAGGAATGGTTAGTGACTGTCCGGGATCGATTTGATTGATATGTAAAGACTGAAAAGAATGGAGTAAACGCTCTCGCAATGGTTCGAGAAGCCAAGGCTCTAATCCGGGCTGGTATGGGACGCTTCCGTCAGTATAGTCCACTCTGATTTCGACATTTGTGTACGTTTGTGTACCGGTATTCTGTACGGTGATCTTTAGGAATGGCGGATATTCCTTCCCCACGCAGTACTCACTATCCGCGCCGGGTTCGCGTATTTCCCGTGCACTTTCGATAAGCGCGTCTCGTGCCTTCTCTTGAATTTTTTTTCGAAGCTCTTCCTTTCCCAGTTGAGCAAGCTCGCTGCCGGCCGGAACCTGGGCAGCAAGCTGGTCTGCCATTTGGCCGGCGAGGTAATCGGAGCCATTCGTCAGCATCTGGTTCAGATTTGGAATATTTGGAGGAATTCCTGCGGCGGCCAGTGCAGCTTCGAGTGCGATTTGAGCGACGCTGCGCGGCACAAATGGGAAAATAGTTACTACGCCTGTCACCACATAGTTCTTGGCGTCTGCATAAGCTTGTGAGGTCCAGTCAAAAGCATCCTTCACTGCTCCGGCTGCCCAGCCCCAAGGGGTCTTTTGACTGCCTGCGCCCTGATAGTGCTTGCAGCCCGGTGGCCACTCATCGACGTATCGGTACGGCACAGATTCAAATCGGGTCATGCGGATGGGAATTCCGGGCTTAACGTACCATTGGCCCATGTCGATCTTGAACTGGGGACCCGAGGAAGGAGCACTTTTATCGTAAACACGAATGACATTGGAGGGTTGGCCAACCACAGTGCCAGATGATCCAAGCGGAAGCACGCGAACATACCATAGCGGCTCATTGACTCCTGTTCTGCCCATTCCTAACGGCGGGCGGGGAATGTTAGCAAAGTCTACCGAGAATGATCCCTGAGCGCCAGAGCCCTTCCCCGATACCGCAATTTGGAGAGCCGTAGCGTCCTCGCCTAATCTAAATGGCCCGAAAGGCGCTTGGTTGACTTGCCACAGTGCTCCTTGGGCGTTAGGTACTTTTGTTACATTCCAGTGGAAGCCTATGGTTTTGCCACTCGCGGGAAAGTCAGCGCTCATAGCAATGTCGCCGTCCATATAAAAGAGGGCTGCGCCCGGAGGTAACAGCCCGCTCAGATCGGGAATTCTCACGAACGCCATATGAACCTCCCTTACTCGCGCCGAGAATAATAGTAGACATCGTAATTGGTAACAAAGCAACGACAGAAAGCACGTGACACAGACCAGGATCGCGAAGCCAACTTATAGATCTGCATCGAAACGGATGACTGCGAATTACGTGACAGCTAATATCCAAAACAAAATCAATCTGCGAAATCTATTTAATCCGCGGTTAGAGTATTTTTTATGAACGTAGCCAACATCGATAGGGCGAAAGCGTGGTTTGAAGTCTTACAAACGAGCGAGCGGAGTCAGACCGCGATGATGACGCTCGCGCCAGGAAAATCGTCTGGGGAAAAAGCCCAGGCGCACGACGACAGCGATCAGGTTTTGCTAATTCTGCAAGGTGAATTGACTGACGAAGTCGGCGATGACCATCAGAGCTTAAAGCGAGGCGACGTGGTTATGATTCCAAGCCGCGTGAAAGATCGCTTTTCGAACTCGACGCAGAAGCGGGTCGTGACCTTTAACATCTATTCGCCTCCGGCTTATCGTGCGGGCTGAAATCGCGTAATCTGCGGAAGAGAATAAAGTCGCAATTTGTGTCGATCTCGTTTCGTGGAGGATTTTATGTCGGTCTAGCTCTGGCGCTTT
>QHNJ01000138.1 GCA_003218395.1 Verrucomicrobiota bacterium | reverse complement strand
TCAGCATTTTCAAAGGCAACGGTGATGGCACATTCAAAACGCCCACCATCTACGCAGGAGCAAACAGCATAGCCATGGGCGATTTCCACGGGAAGGGGATCCTCGATCTCGTTGGAGGTGCTTCGCGAGACGCGGTGTCAGGCATCCTAGTGATCTCAGGCAATGGCGACGGCACCTTCCAGGCTCGGACGGAGTTACCTAGTATCGGCTCCGCCACCACATCGCAAACAGTTGGTGACGTGAATGGCGACGGAAAACCAGACATTATTGCGACTACCTCCTACTACAACAACGTGAGTGTGTTTTTGAATGACGGCGCTGGCAACTTTCCCACGCGGACGGACTATACGACAGGGCAGTCACCCTGGGCTGTCGCCATCGGAGACGTCAATAATGACGGCAAGACTGATATCGTGACGGCCAACCAGGAAGGCGATTTTGCCGGCGGTTCGATTAGTGTCTTGCTCGGGAATGGCGACGGTACCTACCAGCCTCGCGCCGATTTTGACGCGGAGACTACCCCTCAGGGGATCGTCTTGGCTGACTTCAACAGTGACGGGAATCTGGACGCGGCAACGGCAAATAATGTCCAGCCAGGATACATCCGTTTGTTCTTCGGCAACGGGGACGGAACCTTTTCTGGCGGTCAGTCACTATCGACTGGTGACAACCCCCGGCCGATCACGACCGATGACTTCAATGGTGATGGCAACCCAGATGTGGTGGTAACCTACGCCCAATGGTGCGGCTGTGATACCGTGTCGCCATGGGTGAGCGTTTTCCTGAGCAACGGAGATGGCACTTTCCAACCCCGGGCCGACTATCCAGTGGGCGTTTTGTATGAGTCTCATTCCGTGACAACAGGAGATATCAATCGGGATGGTAGCCCAGATTTGATTGTCTCTAATACCTACGGGAGCGTCTCCGTTCTCTTGGGAAACGGTGATGGCACGTTCCAACCTGAGGTCGTCTACCCTGTCAACGGTGCGTGGGGGTCTCTCCTTGGGGATTTTAACGGAGATGGGAATCCTGACGTAGTCACTGGTGGCGATTTTTACACCAACTTTGGGACAATCAGCCTTTTGCTGGGCAATGGCGACGGTACCTTGCAGCCGTATGTGGAGTATTTCGCTGGCTCACCCTTTACAATGTCCGGCGTCGACTTGAATGGCGACGGTGCGCTGGATATCTCAACCAGCAATCTGTTTGGTACTTCGGTTTCTATTTTCTTTAATCTCGGCGGCAGCCGAGTCTCTCTTACTTCTTCCGAAAATCCATCACGTGCTGGTGACCCCGTCACCTTTACCGCTACGGTAACGCCGACCTTTGGTTTGGCCATCCCTTCTGGAAGAGTCAAATTCTTTGACGGTACCACTCTTTTGGGCAGCGGACTCCTGGACGGGAAAGAGGCGACCCTCACACTTTCCACTCTCACCGTTGGAAACCACCAGATTAGGGCGTCGCTTCAGGCGATGCGCCCAGTTGCACTGTACGGTCCACTATCTTGGCGGCGCGCGCTAGCTCAGCGTCGTTAGGTGCGATTTCCACCTTCGCACCGCCGGGATAAGGGCGCGCTAAAGTTTCGTCCTGCCCGAAAGCGCGGCCGATAGCGTCAATTCATCGGCTGATTCAAGACCGCCGCCGGCTGGAATCCCGCGGGCGATGCGCGTGAGTGTGATTGGTTTGCCCTTCAACAGATCGACAATGTAATTTGTAGTCGCTTCGCCTTCGACATCGGCCGAAAGCGCGAAAATGATCTCGGAAATCCTTTCGCGATCGAGGCGATCGAGCAATTCGTTGATCCGCAAATCTTCAGGCCCCACGTGATCGAGCGGCGAAATTTTTCCTCCAAGAGAATGGTACCGACCGCGAAACGCGCCGGTTTTCTCAAGTGGAAGAATGTCAGTCGGCTGTTCAACAATGCAAAGCAACTCAGTTGGGCGTGAGGAATCCGCGCAAATCTCACAAATCTCTTCGGTAGTAAAAAATCCGCAGAGCGCGCAAGGATGAACAGCCTGCCGCGTTTCAGTGATGGCGCGCGCGATCTGCCCCGGCTGATCGTTTCGCGCGCGCACGATCCAGAGCGCAATCCGCTCCGCCGAGCGAGGTCCAACTCCCGGCATTTGTCGCAGTTGCGCAATCAAATTCCGGATTGCCACCGGATATTCCGTCTTTCTCAAAACACGCGCAGATTTATTCTGGGGAAGTTCCCGTCAACTGCAGAGCAAGCGGCTCCAGCCGGCGCAAATAGAATTGCAGCGGAGGATCGTCTTCGTCCTCCGAGCCCCGCGCCTTCTGAAACTCGGTATACGCTTCTGCCCAACGTTTCTCTCGATACAGAACTACTCCACTCCAGAAAGAATCTCGACGCGCGATATGCTCCGGTCTGGCTTCGGCTGCCAGCCAAAGGGGTTCATAGATTTCATGTCGATCCTGCGAATTTATCCCGTTCACAAAATCAATCGGCCGCGCGACGATTACGTTACTCGCCAGATCGAACGTGCGCGTATCAATCAGAATACTCGATCCGTAGAGGTCATTTTCGGCACAGAACCTGCGGGCCAGTTCGATTGGTTCGCCGCTGGTTAAGAGCGTCGCGCTGCTACCGTCTTTCAGCGGAGCGGCAAGGATGATCCCAGAGCTAATTCCCACATGGATGTCGCAGTTTGCGATTTCTCCGTTGTTCTGCCGCTGCTTGCGAAAGTGCTGACTCAAATCGAGGGCCTGACGCACGGCCTTCTCGGCGTGCCCGGCATTGCCGTCGGGAAATCCTAAAATAGCGACGACTCCCTCGCCGTCGGCGGCCTGCAAATACGCGCCCCCTTCCAGGAGACGATCGGTCGTATCGCGAATAAATTTTTCCATGGCGCTCGCGAAAGCCGCACCCCCCGGATCCTCTGCGAGTTCATATTTGTTAGCGATATCGCAAGCCACGACGCTCACTTCGTATGCTTTCGGATGAGCATCGAAAGAAATTATCCCATCCTTAACACGCCGAAATTCTTTCCCCGACAGGCGGTTGGCGAAGAGAGTTCGCGTCAAGCGCGAGCGATCCCGCCGCAAGAAAACAATCCAACCGTCCGCGGCAATCAATGCGAGCACGACCGCAAACATAGAGGGCAGTGGTTGGAAAAATACCCTGTAGAGAGAGCAGACCCATGAAAGCCCAAGCAACTCGATCAGCAAGAAAACGACTAACAATCGCGTGTTGCCTCGCGGCGCGCTGCTAAGAGCGAGCCAGGCTACACCCAGCGCGAGCAGCAAAACAAAAACGTACTGCCATTTCTCACCGACGACTCTCGTGGCGCCGGAATAGCGAGAAACAAGCTCCGCAACAGCAGTCTCGAAACCCAGCATCAGCCTGCTCGCATGTAGCGTGGCTACAAGGATGGCGGTAACGACTCCAATTATCCCCGTAGTGATCAGCGATCGCTTCATGACAATCAGGCTTTTTGCGCGAGTACAGACGGATAGTACGACTGCACTACCAACTCGCTCAAGAATTTGTCGGGAGCATCGACGGCCTCGGCATTAATGACAAACTTCGTCCGGCCAGTGTTCTTTCGAATCAGGTTTAACCCGAACTGGTAATCCTTAAACAAGTGGGCGCAGAGATCGTTCATCGTCATCCGCTCGGCTTGCGCGCGCTCCACCAAACGTTGCACCGCTGTGTCATCAAAAATAATCTCCAATCCATGGTCGTTTTTGAATTTCTCAGCAAATTGATGCGCGCTGGCTTCTAGCGTTTGGACCTCCAGCTTTTGCCCCTCGGCCATTAACCGATCCAGGACGCGTTTCGGCTCCCGCACCAACGCAGTTGTGACTCGCAACTGACTCAAGCCCGACCCCGCAAGGTAATATTTGTAATCACGGAACAACTTTTCAAACACCGTCAATAATCCCCGCGCGCCAGTTTTTTCCCTTGCGGCGGCCTCGGCCAATAGGCTCAACGCTTCATCTTCGAAGCTGATCTGGATGCCATAGGCGCGAAATGCGCGCTCATATTGCCGAAGCAAACTTCCTTCGGAATATTTCATTATCTTGAAAAGATCATCCGCATCGAGATCTTCGCAGACCACGCGCACCGGCAACCGGCCAATGAATTCCGGCTCGAATCCGTACTCGATAAAATCCTGCGTTGTGACGTACTGAAATAGCTCGTTGTCCATCACCTGAACAGGCGACGCGCTAAACCCGATCTGACTTTGTCGGACGCGCCGGGCGACCTGCTCTTTCAACTTCTCAAACGCGCCGCTCACCACAAAAAGAATATGACGCGTATTGATCGTTTCACGTTTCGCCTTGCCACGTCTTTGAAATTCGAATGCGGCCTGCAACTGCGCCTGGAGATCATTCATGCTTCGCACCGGCACTTCCGTTTCTTCCATTAACTTCAGTAATGTGGTCTGCACGCCGCGCCCACTCACATCGCGGCCGATCAAATTCCCGGCCGACGCAATCTTGTCGATCTCGTCGATGTAAATGATACCGAACTGCGCCAGATTGACGTCGCCGTCGGCTTTGTGCACGAGCTCGCGAACGAGATCCTCGACGTCGCCGCCCACGTAACCTGTCTCGCTAAACTTGGTCGCGTCCGCTTTCACAAACGGCACCTTGATCAGATCGGCGATATGCTTGATAAGATACGTTTTGCCGACCCCGGTTGGGCCGACCAAAATCACATTTTGCTTAATGTATTCGGTCTCCTCGGCGCGCCTGGCGTCTTCTTGCTCAAGCCGCCGCAGGTAGTTGGCGTGATTGTAATGATCGCAAACCGCGATCGCCAGCACTTTCTTAGCTTCGTCTTGTTTGATGACGAACCGGTCAAGATGCGCTTTGATGTCGCGCGGCAGAAAATCGAATTCGAATTGGGGATGGTCGGTCTTCTCCGGCTTTTCATCCTCAACCGCGGCGGCTGGTTCTGGCTCGGAAAACGTCGCCACCGAGACCCGATCGCCGAAGTTCTGTTTCATGAACTCCGCGATCTTGGCCTTCAGCTCTTCCGGTGAAGGAAATGGCGGTGGCGGGTTTTGCTCCATGGTCGCGGTAAGAAACGTCGCGCGGAAATCAATTATGGCAACGATTCGTCTAAAATCTGACTCTCGGGCGCAGAATTCGTTCATCTTCAGGCCGCTGTCGCGTCGCTTTAACTCCGGCAGCCGCTTCATTGAGGGAAGCGCGACGCTGAGGTGTTTGGAATCTTTGCCGCCACGCGTCTCACGCGCCTTCGCGCAGCTCCCTCGCGCGGCGCGCAAAGACGCAGCTACAGCTGCCGCTAAGGAGGCTGGGGAATATCCGGAAACACCCTGGAAATCTGCTCCCGGTATTGCGGCTTCGCCTTCGCGGCGGCCTCCGCGAACTGTCGAGCAGTTTCCCTTTGCCCAAACTCGCTCGCAAAAACGGCACAACGCCATTGTCGATCCGCTGCGTCGGTTGCGCTTGGTTGGATGAATGAAGTGGAAACCTTGAACAACATCTTCGGCGAAAGTTTCTCCCACGTAACTCGCGCAATGCCATGCGGAAGCTTCAGAGTCAGGCTCTCATCGGTCGCGCTGGCTATGCCCGTGTATTGAGCCCCGCTGCTGTCCGTAATCGCGCCGGAGAACTGGGCCTGATTGAAATCGTAGATTAGGTTGTTTTTCCAAGCGATCAGCCATTGCGCTTTTTTTTCCGCTGTTTCCTTTGCCTGTTTCAGCGACGCGTCGCTTAATTGCACACTCTTGATCGCCCCAGCCGCGCCGGTAAAATTATAGAGGGCGATCTGCTCTCTATAATTCGCGAGTGCTGCGTTCCACGAAGCGGCCTCAAGATCGCGAATTTTCCTTCCCGCCTCTGTACGGTTTCCATCACCGGCCGCTTGGGGATTTACCATACGGCGCGCCGGGCTCTTCTCCCCCGGGTTGAGTTCGACGAACGGGCCTGATAGTCTCGGCAACGCCTTCGCTGGAGCATTTTCGTACGGTTTGCGAGCAAGGAAAAAGGACATCATCACCGCCAGCATGATAAGCAAAACCGCGCCAATCGGTAGCCACCGCCGAAGTCGCCTGCGCGCGGGATCGACAATGCCTGGCAACGCGCGCTGCGCCTGCTCGAGCTCTTCGACGAGCTCGTCGTACGAAGAAAAACGCAGCGTAGGATCAGCCGCAATCATTCGCTGAAAAATGCTTACCGTGGCCCCAGACACTTCCGGCGCGACGGCGCGCAAATCGAGCGGCTGCTTTTTCAAATCGAGGAGCACCATTGCGGAATTTGTGTTGCCCTCGATTGGAGCTTTCCCTGCGACCGCGTGAAAAAGAGTTGCGCCGAGACTGTAAATGTCGCTTCGGAAGTCTTCCGGCTCATTGTTTAATCGTTCCGGCGCGACATAATATGGCGTGCCCCAAATCACGCCTTCCGTTTCCAGTCCTTGCGTCGCGGCGCCCGCCAAGCCAAAGTCGCTGATTTTCGCTGTCTGCTCATCGACAAACAAAATGTTGGCCGGTTTAACGTCCCGATGAATGAGACCCTGTCGGTGCGCGGCACGCAACCCTTTGGCGACTTGAATGCCGGACTCAAGCACTTGCTTTTCGGGCAACCGATTTCGCTGTTCGATGAGATCATCGAGACTTCCATGATCCACCAACTCCATCACCACATAAAATTGTCCGTGATCGGTTCCAGAGGAGAAGACTTGTATCACATTGGGATGGTTTACAGAGGCAGCAATGCGTGCCTCCTGCTGCAAGCGAGAGTTGTGGTCCTCTTGGCCGCTGAGATCTTTGCGCAGCAGTTTCAGCGCAACAAACCGATCCAAAAGCGTGTCACGCGCTTTGTAAACGGTGCCCATGCCGCCAATACCCAGCGTCTCAACCACAACGAAATGATCAAACGTCCGTTCCACCCGCATTTTCTCGCCGCAGTTCGGACAGGGCAAGCGTGCCAGCGGCTCCGCGTCCGTGGTATCGATAGCCGTACCACAGGCCTGGCATGTTTGTGTCATCGCAGGCGCCCCTCAATTGCCACCAACGCCGATTGTAACATTCAGAGGTTTCGGAGCAACGAAATGGCGATAGTCGATTGAAAGCGTCCACGAAAAGTTTGGCCAAGATCCAGTTCGTCGTGTCAAAAGACGGTGCACAGCTTCGCCTCGATCGTTTTCTGGCAAAGCAACTTCCAGACTACTCGCGCTCGCGCCTTCAGCAATTGATCCGAACCGGCTTCGTTCTGCTCAACGGTGCGACGACACGGCCGCGCCAGCTTGTTCGGAGCGGGGACAAAGTCGAATTAACCGAACCGCCACTCGAAAAGATCGAGAGTCAACCGGAGCCGATTCCGCTCGAGATTCTCTTCGAGGACAATGATCTCATTGTGATCAATAAACCAGCCGGGCTTGTCGTTCATCCAGGCGCTGGCCATCGCCAGCACACCTTGGTCAATGCGTTGCTCAGCCATTGCACTACCCTTTCGGGAATCGGCGGAAAAGAACGGCCAGGCATTGTTCATCGCCTGGATAAAGAAACAAGCGGCTGTCTTGTGGTCGCGAAAAATGATGAAGCGCATCGGGAATTGTCGAGGCAATTTGCCGAACGCGTCGTTGAAAAGACCTATCTTGCGCTCGTTGCCGGAAAATTGAGGAAGAGAGCTGGCGTAATCGAAGAAAAAATCGGACGACATCCCGTCCATCGACAACGAATGAGCGTGTCTTCATCGCGCGGACGCGCAGCTAAAACTGAGTATTGCGTCGTTCGCTCGGGAAATCAGGCGAGCTTGGTCGAGTGTCGTTTGCATAGCGGACGCACCCACCAGGTTCGTGTGCATCTTCATCACCTTGGTCACCCAGTGCTCGGCGATAAAGTCTATGCAACTCGCACGGCAAAAGATTTTCCACGACAAATGTTGCATGCCTGGAAACTTGGGTTTCGACATCCAGGCACCGGCGAATGGAAAAGCCTTGAATCGTCATTGCCTGACGATTTCGCAACCGCAGTGAAGATGACCGCCGAATCTTAACAAATATGAAACAGCGAAAACTTGGGCGCGGCGGACCGATCGTCTCGGCAATCGGTCTCGGTTGCATGGGGATGTCGGACTTTTATGGCGGGCGAGATGAAGAAGAATCGCTGGCCACAATCCATCGCGCTCTCGACCTCGGCGTATCATTTTTCGACACAGCCGATATGTATGGTCCTCACACGAACGAGCAATTACTTGGGCGCGCATTAAGAGGACATCGCGAGCAAGTTGTCATTGCAACAAAGTTTGGAATCGTGCGCGATCCAGATAAGCCAGCCTTCCGCGGGGTCAGCGGCAAGCCCGATTACGTGCGCAAGGCCTGCGAAGGAAGTCTGCGCCGGCTCGGTGTTGATGTAATTGATCTTTATTACCAGCATCGAGTTGATCCAAACACGCCAATTGAAGAAACGGTTAGCGCGATGGCAGACCTGGTGCGCCACGGCAAAGTGCGGTTTCTCGGTCTCTCGGAAGCGGGCGCGGAGACGATTCGCCGCGCGCACGCCGTTCATCCGATCACCGCGCTGCAATCCGAATACTCGCTTTGGACGCGCGATCCGGAAGAGCAAGTTCTCGGTGTCTGCCGCGAGCTTGGCATCGGTCTTGTGCCGTATAGTCCACTTGGCCGCGGGTTTCTGACTGGTAAAATCAAAGAGCTGGAGGATTTGCCGGAAGACGATTACAGGCGTACTACGCCGCGATTTCAGGGCGAAAATTTTCAGCGCAATCTCGATCTGGTAAAGCGCGTCGAAGAAATCGCCCGCGAGAAAAAATGCACGCCGGCGCAGCTTGCTCTCGCCTGGGTCTTGGCACAAGGGAACGACATCGTGCCAATCCCCGGCACGAAACGGCGCAAATATCTACAGGAAAATATTGGCGCCCTCGATGTCGAGCTTACAACTAAGGATCTTGCGCATATCGACGACGTCGCGCCGCAAAGAGCCTTTGCGGGCGCGCGTTATCCTGAATGGGCAATGGCGATGGTTAATCAGTGAAGATCAGAGGTCCTTCGCCCTGCAGTCGCGGGGCTACTCCCTCCGCGACACCATGGCGCTTGCTAGCATCGTCTGCACAGTTTCGCCTCGTTGATTAGTCGTGACATTGCGCAGGCGAATGATCCCGTAGTTAGGTCTCGAGCGCGACAGCCGTAGATGGACAATCTTAGTCTCAACCGTGAGCACATCGCCCGGCCGCACCACATTGGGCCAACGCAACTTATCGACACCCAGGCCGATGACCCCTTCGGCGAAGTTCAGTGTCTCTACAAACAGCCGCATGGTTATTGCCGCGGTATGCCAGCCGCTTGCAATCAAACCTTTAAAAATTGTTCGCTCGGCACTTTTACGGTTGAGATGAAACATCTGCGGATCAAACTTGCGGGCGAACTCGATCACCTGCTTCTCCGTTACTTCTAGCGGTTCGGACTTAAAACGATCGCCCACTTTCAAATCATCGAAGTAGTGCTCCTTTATTTTCAAAGACATGTAGCCACTGATGAGTCATTGGTCAGGATTGAGCAACACGTAAATGCGCCGCGATTCGCGCAACCACAATCAATCGCTGCCTGCACATTGACAGCTTCTTTCCAATGCCTGACACTTAATCGAAACTACAAGGAGGCGACTCAATGCCTGTAACGACAACGATTGGAGAACAAGTTCTGGAAGCAGTTGTAGCCGGACCCGATGAAGCGAATCGATTGTTCACGATTACCGGAGCAGCCAACGTTGGGATCTCTGTGTCGGAAAATCAGCAGAAGACTGAGACATGGACTTTCCTGGTGGGACCAACCTTTAGGCGTGGGCAGTTTTATCGGGCAATCGGGGCAGCTTTAGTTTCTTCTCAGTTGGTGTACGTAAACCCGCCGCCACCGATGGGGACGGGGTGGACGGGGAGCTTCCAGGTTCAGATCAACTCCGTCGAGGCCGACTGGGATGACGAATCGGGGAGGGTCGAGGTGCGTGTCGAAGTCTTGCTCGGTGCAGGCCAGTCAACCAGCGTAACCATCAACCAGCTTCGCTATTGGGTCACGATCCTGGCCCAGATCACCGATTAAACAGCGCTAGCGTGGCCCAAGTCACGCAGTGATAAACATTGCTTCGATCTTGGCAGCGATGCGCTGCCGTTCGAAAACGGTGTGGTATGGCGAGCAAAATAATTAAGCCACGAAGCGATTTTTGCGGCGACGAGCATTCACTTTTTCATCGCCCCGGCCCTTTATTCCTTGATAAGATCGCGGTTTAGGTCGAATTCTTCGTCTTTAAAGTTGAACATTCTGATCCGCTTAATCGAATAACCATCGCCATGAAAATGATATTGGGAGTCGTCTCCGTTGTAATCGTCGGTTACATGGCATGGCATTGGTTTGCGCCTACTGCTGTTACGCCGACTCCGGCGCAACGCAGTGCTCCCAAGCCGGCGGCTGCTCATCCTCCTCCGCCTAAACGACTCGCGCAACAATCTGCTGCCAAACCGACGCCTGCGCGCCCCGTCACGGCCCAACCACGCCTGGCACCCGAAGGAACATATTTTCTGCTCGAGCGAGCGTCTCTCAGGATCGATTCAGGCGTTATTGGTTTTGCGCCGGGGACGAAGGTTACATTGCTCGACCAGGGCAATTCGGCCAGCACGGTTACAGACGGACAATATCAATTCGCGGTCCCGCCGTCTCAGCTCACCAATGACCTCGATATTGCAGCAGGCGTTGCCAAGTCTGACTACGCTGCGCAAGCACAGCTTGCGGAATTGACAGCTAAATGGGTTCAAGAATACAACCAGCGCCAACGTGAAGCGTTCATCACCTCAGAAAAGGAAAAGGCGCAGAAGAAACCACGGCCGCGGGCCACTCCGCGAGCGTCAAATCGGTAGAACATATGGATAGGTGGGATTCGCGTTGACGCCGAAGCGCGCAACGCAATCGCGACGCGCAAACAACTGGAAGATTTCAAAGAGCCGTGAGTTCAACAAAACGCAAAAATACCGTCCGACGTTACCCCTCAACGACGAATCGGCCGGACAACGCGCTGGAGTGGACAGATGGCTGATACGACACTGGCCGCCACAGGAGGTTTCTAACGAATAAAGGAAATTGTTTAGAGTGATCCGCCGCATTTTCCTCGTCTTTGCACTCCTGCTTCTGGTCGATGCTGCGGCAGCTAGAGACGAGAGATCGATTAAGGACTTGCGCAACGCGCTCGTAGCTCTCGCACCTGACGTGGATCCGGGCGAGACCGAGCTGACGTCGGTGACCGCGCATACGACAGCGCGTAGTCTCAAAGGCAAATATCATGTTGTTCTCAACCCGGAGTTTCAATGCTTCCTGATTAACATCGGCCTGCGACAATGTGGCTACTGCGGCCATTGGACGCGTGATATCGGCGAAGCCCTGAAGGAGCTCAAGCTCAAGACGCTGGTGCTTCACTGGGGTGTTGCTGATGAGGGGACCACCGGAGAGAGCAATTGCGTGGTGATCACTGCACGCAACCAGCCTTTCCAGGAGGGAATCATCATCGATGGCTGGCGCAGGGCCGGCCGATTGTATTGGGGCAAAGTTACGAAAGACGATGAGTACAAATGGAAAGAGGCCGCGCTCCACACCGCCTGGCTGCAGGACTACCGACACGCTTACGAAGTGCGACCGACAGTGCGATAAGCGCGGGGCACTTTGATTTCCGACGCACTACCCCCCCGGAAGGTTTGTGTGGCGAGCTCTTTTTTTTGCCTTGACGGCCGTCGTCCGCTTGCTCTAATCCGGGACCGTTCACACAGGGAGTTTCTTACGATGATGCGTTTTAGAATGTTAATGGCCAGCGTTTTCACCTGTCTGCTCTCGCTATTTTTAGTGTCCATTGCTTCGGGCCAGACTGCGCCACACAAGCCGCTCCCGACCGAGCCGCTCGAAAAATACAACATGCCGCCGGCGTACCTCTTTCGAATGGAGACTTCGCCGCGGATGATCTCGCAGTACGGGCCGTTTACCAGTTTCCAGGTCAACGTCGATGCAAGTGGGAACAACATCCTCGGCGACGCAGCGAACGAGCCGTCTATTGCCGTGGACCCAACAAACCTCAGCAGGATGGTGATCGGCTGGAGGCAATTCAACAGTGTAACATCCGACTTTCGACAAGGCGGCTGGGGATACACAACCAATGGCGGCACGACCTGGACGTTTCCTGGCGTTCTGGAAAATAACGTCTTCCGCAGCGACCCGGTGTTAAACTCCAATGAGACAGGGAATTTTTATTATCTCAGCCTCCTGCAAACATTTTGTGACAACATATGGCGCTCGCTAGATTTCGGTCAAACCTGGACGCGCCTGCAAGCCGACGGAGCCGCGGGTGGAGGTGACAAGGAGTGGCTCGCGATAGATAAGACCGCCGGCATTGGGCATGGCTTCCAATACCAGGCTTGGAGCACAGCCGCCACTTGCGGTGGCGGGCAATTCAGCCGTTCCACCGACGGCGGGGTCACCTGGATGAATCCGATCAGTATCCCTAACTCTCCCGTATGGGGAACACTGGACGTGGACACGAACGGCAATCTCTTTATCGGCGGCGCAAACTTTGGCAGCCCGTTTTGGTGTATTCGCTCGAGCAACGCACAGAACGGAGGCGTCACACCAACTTTTGACCGAGTCACCCAAGTCAATCTCGGCGGCAGTTTAGAGTTCGGCGACACGATCAATCCCGGAGGACTTGCAGGGCAGCTCTTCTTAGCGGTGGACCGTTCGGGCACCGGCACTAACAATAACATTTACATGCTGGCGAGCGTGCAGCCGACCGGATTCTCCACCGGCACCGACGTGATGTTTGTGCGCAGCACAGACGGCGGACTAACCTTCAGCGCGCCGCACCGGATCAATGACGATCCCATCAACCATAGCAAGTGGCACTGGTTCGGCACACTTTCGGTAGCGCCCAATGGACGCATCGACTCTGTCTGGCTGGACACGCGGAACGCTGCTAATAACACCGATTCGCAGCTCTTCTATTCTTTCAGCACCGATGGCGGCGTCACATGGTCGGCTAACGTGGCGGTGAGCAACGCGTTTAATCCTTTCGAAGGCTATCCGGTTCAGAATAAGATTGGCGATTACATCACAATCGTTTCAGACAGTACAGGGGGCAATGTGGCGTATTCCGCCACTTTCAACTTCAACCCGATCCGGGGACAGCACGAAGAAGATATTTATCACGTTCGGGTCGCTCCTAGCTCTGTACTCACCCTGCTTAGCGCGGCGTCACGGCTGACTCATGCGGGGACGGGTACATTCGACGTCTCGATGCCGCTGAGCGGTATATCAGGCGTGGAAGACCGCAGCT
>QHNJ01000137.1 GCA_003218395.1 Verrucomicrobiota bacterium | reverse complement strand
CGGCATCGCGACTTCCTGAAGCAAAACAAGCCTCACGCGCTGAAACGCGACGGCTGATTGCGAAAAAACCGGAATGAGCAGGTTGTGCCCGGCTTGCGCGATGGAAGTGGCTTTGCCCTCAATGCCGGGTAGCTTGATTGACGAAGGTCGTTAGACTGACTTCAATCAACCATCGGATCGCCCAAAGCTGCGCAAACAGCGCCGCAATAAAAAGAACGGTGGAGTAGCGCCAAACTTCCATCGTGTGAACGACCGAAATGCCAAAGACGTTTCCGAAATTGGCGGAGTAGAAAAAAATAACCAAAAATGCTGTCCACTTTGACTCTTCTGAGCCGCTTCGTTTGAACATGAACCAACCTGCAAGGGGAACACTGATGAGCAAAATTGCGAGATAGGTCCGAGCGCAGCAAACATGACAGATTTGAACTCCCTTGTTTTGATGAACGACGATGTCGCTGAAACGAAGTGCTTGGGTGTGTTCCAAGAAAGCTGATCCGGCCGGCATCTTAGAAAGCAACTGCAACGATTGAGATTGAGACAGTGCCGAAAGGCTCCCGGCATAAGAGCGGGATGACAACGGCCATACCTTCCGCGCGCTGAATGCTGGACAATTCGTCGAGTAAAAGACCCTGAGTTGGCCAGCGATTTTGTCGATAAAAGCAAATGGCCGGTGCGCGACGCTGTGCCAGTACCAGTACTTCAAGAATCTCAAGAAGCGCTCATTACCAAGTTGACGCCGCCACCGACTGAGAAGGGAATCAGCACCAACCTTTAGGTAGTCGGGCTCAAATCCGAGAACGGGGAACACCCTAGAATAGAGATTATGCGTGCGTTGAATTTCTCTCTCGAGATCATCGCAGGCAACTCGCAGCCACGCAGGGGAGTAAATATCCGTCTGGCCGTTTCTTAAGTCAGCGGCCATCTGCTCCCGAATGATTTTCGCATGGATCACAAAGAGGGTCTCTGGGAGAAACATTTTGACGATCTGATCGTTTCGCCTGTGATAATGCTCCGTAAGAGTCAGCGCCACGATGATGGGCACCGTGATAGCAAAAAACGCAAGCTTCCCAGCGAAATTGCCTTTAGCATTGACTATTAACCAGATTACGGGGGCAACCGCAAAAAGCGCCATGAGCGTGAAACTCGGCTTCAGCGACGCGAGGAGAAAAGCGCTTACCCCGATTGCGGTTCCATAAATAACCGCCTTCCGTGCATTCGGTGAGATTATCCGGTAATAAAAGAACTGAACTATTAGCCAAAAGATCAAGATTTCGAAAAACATGCACACGCCATCGGGCCGGATTTGCATTTCGGAGAAGATAGGACCGTATGAAAGCAAATAGATGCCAGCGCCTAAAAGCCCGATCGCTTCGTGCACGACACGGTTCAAACGAGGTTTGGGAAAGAAATCGCCGAGTCTACTCCAGCTCGCGAGAAATAAACCACCGGCAATCAAGCCGAGGAAATGTTGAATCACTGAGATTGCCCGAAAATCGGCGCAGATCTGCAAAATCAGATAAACCAGGCCCGGATAGAGGAAGTTTAGGCCTTGAATATGCGCAAAAGCACCACTGCTCAGCTTCATGAGGGCTGGCCAGAGATATCCGACATCGGTGTCGGCTAACGGATCTTGCGGCAATGAAAAGCGCTTCCATGCGGCTGAGCGAATGAGAAAGGCTGCAATAACAAAGTAACTGATCTTCCACAAGGCGGTCTGCTTTGCTCGAACAAACGATAGAAGATCTCGGGCTTTTCCGACGGCGGCTTTCAAAAAAGTGGTTTCACGGTAGTGCGCTTCGTACAAGAGCTCTGAATAAGGTCGCTAAAGCACTGGTAGAGAGCGCGCCCTTTGTCGCTGATTTCGGAAGTGCCAAGAGGGGACAGAGCTTATTAACATTGTTGATTGTGTTGAACACAGCTGGCACTTCCCATTTCTTACTTGTTGGCGATCAAGCAGCAACGGGGTTCTGCAGGTGAGGAGTCCGAAAGGTGTTCGCGAGCAGTACGCGCCTCTCCACGCACGTTGTCGATCTTGTTAACTGGATGGGTTTCTTTTTGAAGCCAGCACGAGCAAATTGTGCCCGGTCATCTCTTTGGGCTGCGGCAGACCGAGTAGAAACAAGAGCGTGGGCGCGACATCGGCCAGAATTCCGTCTTCGCAGCGAAACTGTGCGGCATCCTTGGCCACATAAATGAAATGCACAAGGGATGATGCGGGCGATACATTCGTCCACGGTCTCCACGGCTTTGATTCCCGCATCGAGAACCCCGGTGTGCCCGACCATGTCTGGATTGGCAAAGTTAAGAATGATCAAGTCGTAATCCGCCATACGCTCGACGACTTCATCGGTGACTTCGCGGGCGCTCATTTCCGGCTGAAGATCGTAAGTCGCGACTTTGGGTGAAGGCACAAGTTTGCGGTCTTCGCCGGGGAAAGGGCGTTCGATTCCGCCGTTAAAAAAGTACGTCACGTGCGCATATTTTTCCGTCTCTGCGATCCGCAGTTGCGATTTGCCAGCTGCGCTCACGACTTCGCCCAAAATGTGCACGAGTTCGGCGGGCTCAAAAATGAACGGTGAATTATAAGTCACATCGTATTGTGTAAGAGTGACGAAATGAACCCGGGGCCACACTTCGCGATCGAAGCCATCGAAGTCTTTCAGCAAAAAGGCTTGAGACAATTGTCTCGCACGATCGGCACGGAAATTAAAAAATAAAACAAAATCGCCGTCACGCACGCGCTGTTCATTTGCGTAGGAAAAAATCAGCGGCGGAATGAACTCATCGGTTTTGCCATTTCTATATTGCCTATCCACAGCGGTAGATGGGGACGATTTGCAAATTTCCCCGCGCCCGAGAACGATGGCGTCCCATGCCTTTTTCGTGCGATCCCAGCGGCGATCGCGATCCATCGCGAAGTAGCGGCCTACGACCGTGACGATCTGGGAACCGCTCTTCTGGAGTTCCTCCTCGCAAGTTTTCAAATAGGCGGCACCGCCGGTTGGTGACGTATCCCGTCCATCGGTGAAGGCGTGGATGAAGATCTCCGCAACGCCTGATTCCCGCGCGGCGTTCGCAAGCGCGATCATGTGCGAGTAATGGCTGTGAACACCACCGTCGGAAACTAGTCCGAGCAGATGGAGTCGGTGACCGCGCGCGTTGGAGAACGTTTCCTTCAATACCCGATTGTGCGCCAGTTCGCCCTCCGCGATCGCCTTGTTAATTCGTGTCAGATCTTGATAAACAATCCTGCCGGCTCCCAAGTTAAGATGGCCAACTTCCGAGTTGCCCATCTGTCTATCAGGCAAGCCGACGTCGGCCCCGCTTGCGCTCAATTTCGCGTTTGGATAATCGCGGTAGAGTTTGTCGTGAAATGGTGTCCGCGCGAGGAGCGTTGCGTCTCCATTTTCTTCGCGCTTTTCCTGGCCACCGGCATTGATGCCCCAGCCGTCACGAATAATGAGCATAACCGGGCCAGCCATATGAAGCGCACTCTGCCGACGATTGAGAGATCGACAAGCGGTTCTTTCGTTGACAAGGCAAAGGAGGCGCGCCTACATCGGCCTCGTGAAGTGGCGCAACCAGTTGCTGGCGCTTTTCTGCCTGCTCGTCTTCGCCGGGCTTGGCGTTCTTTATTTTCAACACTGGGTCATCCGGAAACCTTTCGGAATTGTTTTGTTCATTGGAGAGGGCCTTGCGCCGGGGCGGCTTGCGCCGACGCGAGCTTATGCCGGCGGGACTGCCACGCGTCTGAATCTGGATTCGATGCCTCATGTTGCTTTGGTGACGAACTGCTCGAAAGATTTCGCCGCTCCGGATCAGGCGGCCGCTGCAACTGCAATTGCGACCGGCGTGAAAGTAACCAATCGCGCTATCGCGATCAATGGTGATGGGAAGTCTATCACGACCATCACTGAATTAGCGCGGGAACATGGACGAGCCACCGGTCTAGTGACAGATGCGAACCTGACCGATCCAACCAGCGCGGCTTTTTACGCACATGCGGCCGATCCGAATGATGTGGAGAGGATTGCAGCTGAGTTCGTTGATGGAGGAAAGATCGACATCGCGATGGGTGGCGGGATGGCGCAATTTCTTCCCACCACAAAGGGCGGGGAAAGACAGGACGGGCGCGATCTTTTACTCGAACTCCGTGGCAACGGGTTCGATATCGTTCGAACTCGTGCCGAGTTGGAAGCGGTTCCCGCATGGCGACGGCCGAAGCTTTTCGGCGCTTTTAACAATGTGGAGCTCGCGTTTGCCAACCAAGTTGAAGAGCGAAGCCAGCAACCGAGTCTTTCGGATATGGTGCGGCGGGCGATCGAATTACTTCAATACAACGCTGGCGGATACTTGCTGGTGGTCGATGCAGGACTAATGCGCAAAGCGGCACAGGAAAACAACGGGGAAAGGACGTTCAGCCAAACGGTCGAATTGGATCGCGCAGTTGCCGTTGCACGAAATTTCGCGGGGCCGAAATCGACAATCATTGTCTGCGGTGACGCCGCGATCGGCGGACTGAGCTTGAATGGGTCTCCATTTCGCAAAGACAGCGGAATTGCTCTGCTCGGATTTAATTCCGCGGGACAGCCATGGATTACCTGGGCAACCGGTCCGCATGGTACAAGAACGTATGGAGCAGCTAAAATACCGGGCAAGCCGAACGGAAATCAAGGCGAACAACCGGGAGCAGAACAGCCGGAGCCGGCGGCGTTCTACACGAAATCCGCGTTGGGAACCGTTGAAGACGTCATTGGGTTTGGCAGCGGACCCGGGACGGAGGCATTGCAAGGGGTAATCGATAGCACAATTGTTTTTGAAATCCTTCGCGACGAGCTTTGAAGACTCGCAAGCTGGTAAGTGTCCCTACTTCGGCGCTTCGCGGTAAGGCAAGCTCATCTCATAAAGTTCAGTTTCTTGCTGGAGCCTCACGACCAAGGCACTCTCACCCTGCATCTTTGCTAACTGCGAGGCTGCCTGCGCGATCTCGATCGCTCTTTCAAATTGCCGGGTCTCCGCGTACGCTGCGGCCAACGTGCCGAGCACAAGCGGGTTGGCACCGCCCGAGAGTTGATTGGCTTGCCTTGCTAGCTCTAGGGCTTTGTCGCCGTTTCGTAATGACGCGGTAGAAGAAGTTGCCAACAGCCAGGCCAGATTGTTCGCAGCAGAGATAGATCTCGGAGAAATCTGCAGGGCGTTTTTGTAGTGCGTGATGGCCTCCGCCGTTTGACCTCTTTCATCAAGGGCGACGGCCAGCGTCGTGTGAGCATCTGGATTTTTAGGCTGAATCAATAAGGCAGCCCGGCAATGAGAGATTGCAGCGTCGATTTCGCCTTTTTTAAGAAGAGCATGGCCAAGACTGTAGCGGGCAATGAAGTAATCGGGCCTTATTGCCACCGCCCTTTGGTAATGAACGATCGCTTCGTCGATTCGTTCCTTTTGAACAAGAGCGTTGCCGAGAGCCACTTGGGCATCTGGATCATTTGGCTCGCTCGCTACGGCTCTGTTGCAATAAGCGATTGCCTCGTCCACCTTGCCTTTTTGGAGAAGCGCACTGCCGAGATTGTAATCCGCATCCCAAAAATCCGGTTGCATTTGCAAAGTTGTCCGGTAATTGGCGATTGCCTCGTTAATTTCGCCTTTCTGGAAAAGCACAATGCCCAGGTTATTGTGAGCCATCCAGCAATCGGGATTTCTGGCCAGCGTCGTCCGCCAGAGCGTTTCGATGTCGCCATACATGGCGGCTTGTCGCCACGTCAGCGCCGCCAGGACTGCGACCACACAGAGCACCGCGCTTAAAATTAAGGTGCGACTGCGCTCAAACGCGTCGGCCAAATTGATTAGAGCAGCCGACGCCAGCGCGATCGGGCCGATACAGGCCAGGTATTGATAATGATCGGCCACAAATGTGTAACGAAATGTGTAGAGCATGATGAACCCAAGCACCGGGCTAAGCGTGGCTACGAAACACAGCGTTGCGACTTCTACGCTGCGCCCCAGATATCGCCGCAGAAAATAGATTGCCACGCAGAGAACCATTCCCGCCAACAGCCACGTGTAATCGAGCAGATGAGTCGGCGCGATATCCCATCGCGGATAAATGAAGGTCAGATTGGATGGCCAGATTAGTTTACTCAGGTAAAACCAAACAGCCCGGCTTGCGACGAGGACCCGCTCGATTGGGCTCAGGAACGTAAAAATGGCTCGACTCGTCCCCTGGTGATAACGCTCCCACCACATCGCTAATAAACCCATGGCGATGCCAAGAACGAGGAAGGGAACGATCTGGAAAACTCTCTTCCAACTGATGGGCTTCTTCTGCAACCATAAAATCAAGAACAGCGCCGCTGGCAGCGTGCAGGCCGTCGTCTTGGCCGAAAGCGCCAGGAGATAAAGGATCAGAGCCAGCCCATAAAATCGCCAGGGCCGTTTCGTCCGCTCGTCGACAAACGCAATCCAGGCAAGAAGCGTTAGCAGAAAGAAAAAGCCCATCAGCACATTTTTCCGTTCCGTGATCCAAGCGACCGATTCCACTTGCACTGGATGCAGCGCGAAGATTGCTCCCGCCAGCCACGCGCCCGGCACTTTCAAGCGCACCAACAATCGCCACACCAGCAGTGCGTTGGCAACATGAAGTAGCAGGTTGACCCAATGATAGCCGGATGGATTAAGCCCCCAGAGTGCGTACTCGATGCGAAAGGTTGTATAAACCAACGGGAAATACTGCGAAGGCGAGTCGAGGGAGAACCAAATCCGCCGCAGTCCATCGGGTGCAGTTAGCAACCCGTTATTTATCACATAGTCATCGTCATCCCAGATAAAGCCGCCGTGCAACGCCGGGCGATAGGCAAAGATCGTCACAGCAACTAAAAGCAGCCCAAAAAGACAGGAGCGACCACGCGCAGAAAAAAGGCATTGGACGATTTTGTGCACGACCGGTCCCACGTTAGGCGATTACTATTCCCATGCCACAGGCAGTAAAGTGCTCAGACAGTCCTGCCGTTTAATTCAGAGAGCGAGCCCCATTTGGCAAGAATGGCGCGCAGTGAATCGTGCAGTTGCACCCCGGTAGTTTTCACCGGAATAGCCTTTCTGTGATCAACAAGATCGACAGCCATGACAAAATCTTGCGAGTCGCATGGTGGGCCTTGGCGGTAATCATCTTTGGCCTTACTGTCGCGATCCGAATTCGACTGCTCGGAATTCCGCTGGAACGCGACGAAGGCGAGTACGCTTATGCCGGCCAACTTTTGTTGCAAGGCATCCCCCCATACAAACTCGCTTACAACATGAAGTTCCCCGGAACCTATGCCGCTTATGCCGTGATCATGTCGATCTTCGGACAAACAGTCATCGGAATTCATTTGGGTTTGCTCTTGGTGAACGCTGCCACAATCGTGCTGATCTTTTTCCTTGGGCGACGACTGGTAAATACGACAGCGGGCATCGCGGCGGCGGCAAGTTATGCGGTTCTTTCTGTGAGTCCCTCCGTGCTCGGCTTCGCCGGTCACGCGACACATTTTGTAATGCTGCCAGTGCTCGGTGGGACGCTGCTCCTGCTCGACGAATCGGATCGGCAGGCGTTCGGGCGACTGTTCGCGAGCGGATTGCTCTTTGGCCTTGGCCTCCTGATGAAGCAGCCTGCGATTTTTTTCATTTTATTTGGAGCGATTTATCTCTTGTGCAGGGATAGCCGCCGCGTTGGCCTAAACACCATCCTCCTGCGAAATCTGATCTTCGACGCTGGTGTAATTCTCCCCTTCGGAATCACTTGTTTCCTTCTCTGGTGCGCAGGCGTATTCAAACAGTTCTTGTTTTGGACAATCGACTACGCGCGCCAGTATGGCAGTTTAGTTCCTCTCTCCCAAGCATCGCAGATTTTTTTTCGGAGCGTAACAGAGGTCATTAGCGCTGGCTGGGCGCTCTGGGTACTCGCTGGAATTGGGGTCGTTGCGGGCCTATGGGATCGGCGAATGCGCGCCAGCACACGATTTTTGCTTGGACTACTCGGATTTTCGGTGCTGGCGCTATGTTCCGGATTTTACTTTCGATTCCACTATTTCATTTTGGTTCTTCCAGCGGTTTCGCTGTTCGTCGGCGTTGCCATCAGCAAGTTGTCGGATCTCACGGATAGTCATACGAGCGTGACTCGGTTTATTCCGCTGCTTCTCCTTGGTGCGGTATTAACCCTGCCGATTTTTTTGGGGAAAAAGTTCTTCTTTGGAGTCTCTCCAGTTGAAGCTTGCCGAATGATTTATCCGGAGAGCCCATTCCCAGAGTCCATTAGGATTGCTGAATATGTCCGCGACCATACAAGCCACAACGACACGATCGTAGTGTTAGGATCTGAGCCTCAAATTTATTTTTATTCGAACCGGCATTCCGCGACCGGATACATTTACACTTACTGCTTAATGGAACCGCAAAAGTATGCGCATCAGATGCAACAGGAAATGATTCGCGAAATTGAGCGCGCGCACCCAAAATATCTGGTTTCAGTCGTGATGGAGGATTCATGGTTAGAACAACCCGGATCTGATCGGCGGATCTTTGCGTGGGCGAACGAGTATACCGGAAGGTATTATGACGGAGCCGGCCTCGTGAATATCATCACGTCGGATGGAGCGGATTTTTATTTGGGGGAGGTACCGAAATCGGTGCCGCAGCTAGGGCATTATATTTTGATCTATGAAAGGAAATCCTAATTCATCCGTTATCCATGCGAATTGCAACCTTTTTAGGGCGCGGCGGCTTCGGCTCCTGGACTAGCGGGGTTCCTCGCCTCCTTCACAATCACATCGCCGCAAGTGCACGCCCTCAGTATCCGATCGATAGCTTCCTCCAAAGCGAACCGCCGCTGGGTAAGCATCAGCGTCTGCATCTTTCTGGCGGCACTTACCTGGATTGTTTTTGGCCAAACTCTCGGCCATGACTTCGTCAACTACGACGATCCGCGCTACGTCTATGAAAATACCAAGATAACCAGCGGTCTCAGCATCGCCGCTATTGGCTGGGCATTCACACATATCCACTCGGAGAACTGGCATCCGCTTACAACGATTTCGCACATGCTGGACTGCCAGTTATATGGGCTGAGGGCGGGAGGACATCATTTTACCAATGTGCTTCTCCATACAATTTCCGTGGTCTTGCTCTTTCTCGTTTTCAAACAAATGACGGGCGCACTTTTGCGAAGCGCTTTTGTTGCGACCCTGTTCGCGATTCATCCGTTGCACGTGGAATCCGTGGCATGGGTGGCAGAACGCAAGGATGTGCTGAGCGGCGTTTTCTTCATGCTGACCCTGCTCGCATATGTTCATCACGTGCGTGCGCCCTCAATTCGGCGCTATCTCACCGTAGCGTTACCGTTCACCGCTGGTCTAATGTCCAAGTCGATGCTGGTGACGCTCCCCTTCGTACTTTTGCTTCTGGATTACTGGCCGTTCCAACGATTTGCACCGAAAGCCGAAGTCAAACTAAAACCTCCGCCACTTCGCTTGTGGGATCGACAATCAGTCGCGGGACAGCTGATTCTAGAGAAGATTCCACTGGTTGGGCTGTCCGCCGTCTCAGGCATCGTTACATTTCTCGCCCAACGACATGCGCTTGGTTGGACCGAGCAACTTCCGATTTCATCGCGGGCGACCAACGCATTAGTGACCTATGTTGCCTACATTTGGCAAATGCTCTGGCCAGTGAAACTCGCGGTTTTTTATTCTCATCCAGAAAATCGCCTGCCGGCCTGGGGGATCATCCTCGCGCTCGCGGCTTTGATTGCGATTAGTGCAGCGGCGTTTGCTGTGCGGAAAAAACGGCCCTACGTCATCACTGGCTGGCTTTGGTACCTGGGGATGCTTGTGCCGGTGATTGGTTTGGTGCAAGTCGGATGGCAAGGGCGGGCCGATCGATACACTTACCTGCCGCAGATAGGCCTTTATATCATGGGCACTTGGACTGTCGCCGATTGGTCGGCTTCATGGCGTCATCAACGCGAAATTTTGGGTGCCAGTGCCGCGATAATCATTGGCGTATTAAGTTGGCGCGGGTGGATTCAGACAACCTTTTGGCGCAATAGTGAAACGCTGTTCACTCACGCACTTGCAGTAACCTCGAACAACGACGTTGCCGAAAATAATCTTGGCATCGTTCTCCTTCGAAAAGGCAAATTGGACGAATCGATTTCTCTACTCCAGGCAGCCGTGAATCTTCGGCCCGAAAACGCGCCTGCCCACGACAATCTTGCCAAGGCTTTTCTTCAAAAGGGACAAGTAGCTGATGCGATGATTCATTATCGCAAGTTGCTGGAAATTCAGCCCGAGAACGTGGAGGCACGTAATATTGTGGGCACTGTTCTTATCCAGCAGGGCCGTGTAAGAGAAGCGATCGAGCAATGGCAGGAAACGCTGGCAATTCAGCCCGAAAACGGAAATGCTGCCAGTAATCTGGCATGGGTCTTCGCAACGTGTCCGGAAGACTCAATTCGAAATGGCCCCCAAGCCGTTGAACTGGCCGAAAAGGCGCTGCGTTTGTCGGGCGAGAAGATCCCAATGATTTTCCGCATATTGGCAGCTGCCTATGCCGAGAGCGGCCTTTTCACACAGGCAATTGAAACTGCGCAGCGCGGCATTGAATTAGCCAATCACCAGGGCAACCCTGGCCTAGCGGACGAGCTCCAGAGCAATATCGCTCTTTACCAGGCCGGAAGACCGCTGCGCGATCCAAGTCTCGCAAATGGCAGTTCGTCACCGTGACGAAAACGCTTTCATGAGGAATTCTCAAACGGATGAGTAAGAGCGGGAGCAGGAGTAAGAAGAACACGCCCGAGTTTTTCAACAGTCGGTTAAAAAAGCGCTCCTCCTCGAGATTCGCGTCTTTCTATGTTTGCCTCGCCCTCATCGCGATTACTTGGCTAGTTTTTGGACAAACTCTCGGACACGATTTCGTCGATGTCGACGATCATGTGTATGTGTATGAAAACCCCTCCATCACCAGAGGACTTTCGGTGGATGGCGTAATCGGCGCATTTACCCATGCTCATGCGCGAAACTGGCATCCGCTCACGACGATTTCGCACATGCTCGACTGCCAGTTGTACGGGCTGAAGGCTGGCGGACATCACTTCACCAATGTCTTGCTGCACTCGGTCGCCGTCGTGTTGCTCTTTTTCGTGCTCAGGCAGATGACCGGCGGTCCGAGCCGGACTGGCAGTATTTGGCAAAGTGCCTTCGTGGCATCGCTGTTCGCTATTCATCCATTGCACGTGGAATCGGTCGCCTGGGTCTCCGAGCGAAAAGACGTGCTCAGCGCCGTATTTTTCATCCTCATGTCCAAACCGATGCTGGTGACGCTTCCATTCGTGCTTTTGCTCCTCGATTACTGGCCGGTCAATAGAGTCAGACGTCAGACGTCAGACGTCAGAAATCAGAGATCAGGAGTCAGTCGCGAGCCTTCGGCGCGCCAAAGAGGTTACGGCGACGGCGCGGGGTCCGTGGTCCGTGGTCGGATCTTCAAGCTGATCGTGGAGAAGATTCCATTGTTCGCCTTGTCCGCGATTTCGTGTGTGGCGACATTGCTGGTACAAAATCAGAGCGCCGGCGCGATTGAACAGTTGCCCTTTATGTGGCGACTGAACAACGCGGTTATCAGTTATGTTGCCTACATTTGGCAGATGTTCTGGCCCGCGCGGCTGGCGGCTTTTTATCCTCACCCCAACGATCAACTGCCGCCCTGGCAGGTTCTTTTGGCAATTGCATTTCTCATCGCAGTCAGCCTGTGGGCAATCCATTGGAGGAAAGAACGGCCTTACATTTTCACCGGCTGGTTTTGGTATGTCGGGATGCTCGTGCCCGTGATCGGCTTGGTGCAGGTCGGCGAGCAAGCGCGCGCGGATCGATACACTTACCTGCCACAGATCGGTTTGTATGTGCTGATTGTTTGGGGCATCACGGATCTGATGGCGCCCATAATGATGCGCAACTCCGGCTCGCGCCCTGTCGCAACCGGCCTGCGGTCGGTCACTCGTGGATCACGCGGAGTCCGAACAAACGGCCCACAGGGCCGTGGCTACAAGCAATTCTGCGCCTACCCCTGACAACGACACGGCGCATAACAATCTCGGCTATCTTTTCCTGCGACGGGGCGAATTGGACAGGGCGATTTCGCACTTCGAGACGGCGTTGAAGATTCGATCCGGCAACACTTCCGCCCATTACAACCTTGGCGGGGCGCTCATCGAGACTAATCTTGCCAACGCCCTCGCCCGAAAAGGTCTGCTGGGTGAAGCGATCGGCCATTACGAGAAAGCGGCGAAACTGCGGCCTGATTATGGCGACGCGTATTTCAACCTTGGCAGCGTTCTATTTCAGCAGGGCCGGATCGGCGAAGCGATCGCGCAATGGCAGAAGGCGCTTCCGACTCTGCCGAACGACTCAGGCTTCCACACTGTTTTGGGTAACGCGTTTCTTAAAAGCGGACTACAGAAAGATGCAATCGCCGAGTACGAGCATGCGGCACGGATCTCCCAGCAAGACTCGCTGGCTCGGAACAATTTGGCGTGGCTCCTCGCGACCTCCTCCGATGCTTCAATTCGCGATGGGAATCGGGCAATCGAGCTCGCCGAACAGGCCGTGCAACTTTCCGGCGGCAAAGATCCCACTTATCTCCGGACTCTCGCGGCTGCTCGCGCTGAGGGCGGCCGGTTTGCCCAGGCCGTTGCAGCAGCCGAGCAAGCTCTGCGCATCGCAGGCACGGAGGGCAAATCCGGCCTGGCCAACGCCCTTCGGGATGAAATTGCGCTCTACGAGCTCGGCCTGCCGTATCACGAGCATTCAAGGAGCGGCGGTTTCTAAGCCGCCGAGGTACATGGGAAAAGCTCTTAGTCGTGCCGAACAAAAGCCGTATGGACATGATTAGGCATTACCCAGCCACGCGATCTGTGCATAGCACGCGCCCTCGAAGTGCTGCAGCGTATTCCCGACCCAATTTGGCGTGTTGCTTTCGCGCAGCAGGCACCAACCATGGCTGGCATCGAGCCAGCGTTCTATCGTGCCAGAAAACCGCCGACGATATTCCTGCTCCACTTCGAACGACCACGGCTCGGGAGGCGGCCGCAGCCAACATTTACGCTCTGTTTCCCATTGGCTGAGCAGCTTTGGCGGAATCGCGTCAGCGAGTCGAAAAGTGATAAAATGAGCAGTGCCCTTTCGCTGCTAGTGGGGCAACGACTTTACTTGTGATACGGCCGACCCGATTGGTACAGCGCGATTTCTCTTCGAAGGGCATCAACCAAAACGGTGTTGCCTTGGCCATTGGCCAGTTGCAATGCCTGTTGAGCGGTTTCGGTAGCCTCAGAAAAGTGGCCAGTTTCCGCGTAGGCAGCGGCGAGCATCCGTAAGATAACTGGCCGAGTTCCGCCGGTCAGGCGGCTAGCCTGCTCAGCCAGTCGGACAGCTTCTGGCCCGTTTCTAAGTGATTGGTCCCGAGAAGTCGCCAACAGCCACGCCAGATTGCTTTGGGCAGCCACATTTCCCGGTGCTATCCGAAGCGCGTCTCTGTATTGAAGAATCGCATCCTGGATGCGATTCTTCGCAAGAAACGCGCTCCCCAAATTCGCGTGCGCGTCGGCATTCTCGGGATGCAATTCGAGCGTTTTTCGGTAGTGATCAATGGCCTCGTCGGTTCGGCCTTTTCGAAGAAGCGCGCTCGCCAGATTGTATTGAGCCTCGGCCTGATTCGGCAACAAAGCGACGCACGCCATGTACCGGATGATCGCACCGTCCATATCACCTTTGGAAAGAAGCGCGTTCGCCAGATTACAGGACGCCTCAGAGTAATCCGGCCGAATCGCGAGCGCCTTCTGGTAGTGAGTGATTGCATCATCGACGCGTGCTTTCATAAAAAGCGTGGCACCCAAGTTGTTGTGAGCTTCCGCGTCGGCAGGATTTATGGCCAGCGCTTTTTCGTAATGCGCGATCGCGTCCTCAAATTCGCCTTTTTCAGCCAGAGCACGTCCAAGATTGTAATGCGCTTCTGCGTAATTCGGCCGCAGCGCGACAGCCTGCCGATAATGAGTTATCGCCTCGTCAGTTTCGCCTTGGTCGCGCAGGACGATGCCCAGATTGTAATGCGCCATCCAGCAGCCGGGATTTTTTGCCAGCGTCGCCGTGTACAAGTTTACTAAGTCATGGTAGATCCCGCTCTGCCGCCACGTCAAAAAGCCAAAAAGCAGGAGGATTCCGCAGATGGCCGCGCGGAGAAAAGGTTTCCATTTGAGGGAATCGGCCACCGCTGTAATACCAGCTCCGGCTAACGCGAGCGGTCCCATGCTCGCCAGATATTGGAAATGATCGCTCACAAACGAGTAGCGGAAGAAGTAAACGGTGAAAAAGCCGAGCACAGGAAATAGCGAAATCACAAAGTATGCAGCGGCAAAAAACACGGGGCGACTCCACTTCCCACGAATTCGCCACAAAGCAAACAAACCAGCCAACGCTGCCAGCAGCGGCAGATAAGCCGTCAGTTGCAACGAATTAATCTCCCAACGCGGATAGATGAAAATGAGCGGATCGGGCCAAATCAGTTTGCCCAGATAAAACCATATCGCGCGACCCGCGATGATGAGCCGCTCCGGCCACAACTGGGCCCACTCAGAACCAGTCGCACCAGAATGGAACTTCTGTTCCCAAATCGTCCACACGCTGGCAAGCGCTGAAATCAGCGCAAACGGAACGAGAGTCGCGAGGTCGCGCCACCGGACTCGTCCTCTCCGCCACCAGACACAGAGCGCGATTACAGCAGGCAACATGACCGTGGATGGCTTGCTCAGGATCGCCACAACAAAGAACAGGAGCGCCCGGCCAAAGCGCCACCAGCGAACGCTGTTCCCGTTCTCCTCAGCGTCCACTTTCAAAAACCAGAAGATCGACAAAAGATAAAAGAGACACGACTGAGTATTTTTTAGCTCCGTGACCCAGGCGACCGATTGCACCATTACCGGATGCAATGCCCAAAGCAGTGCTCCCAGCCACGCTCCGCGAACATCGAGTTGCCGCAAGACGCGCCAGAGCAAGACCGCCGATGCCGCGTGCAGCAGCACATTGAGAATGTGGTATGGCGATGGACTTAAGCCAACGAGCTTATGCAAACTCCAGAAGCTCGTCAGCACGAGCGGGTAATAGACGGCTCGCGCGCTCGTCCAGATCTCTTTAAGTCCGAGCGGACCAATAATGCAGGGATTTTGCGTCAGATGCGATTCGTCGTCCCAGATGAAGCCGGCGTTAAAGACTCGGGTGTATGCTATTGAAACCAGGGCAATCAGAAAGAGCCCCCAAAGCCAATTCCGCTGCCAGAATGGGGATCGGAGCTGGTTCTGTTTGCTCGTTCCTGAAGGCGTGGCGTTCCCGGACATTAGTTTTTGTCCCAGTTAACCACGGAGATCACGCCAGCTCGTAAATGCGAGCCATGCTGAGCGCGGCCGACCGGAGGTTTTACCTCGGCGATTGCCAACGAGACTGAGCCTCGGTTTCTCTCGCGCTGCGCAGATTCTCCTCCGCCTCCGGGAAGTCGGGATGAAGACGTAGCGCTTCTTCGAATTGCGCGATCGCGCTGGAAACGTTGCCCTCGCGCATAAAAACTTTTCCCAGGTCGTTGTGAGGTTGGGCGAGCTCTGGCTTAAGCCGGCTTCCCTCCAGATAATGTGCCTCGGCTCCCTGCAAATCGCCCTCTTGGAAAAGCGCGCTTGCCAGATCGAGATGAGCATCCACATGACGCGGGTCAGCTTGAATCGCCCGTCGATACTGCACAATTGCCTCCTCGAGTTTGCCGTGTTTCTCCAGAAATGCGCCATAGCTATACCGAGCTTGTGCAGACTGTGGGTCCAAGCGGACGGACGCTTCGATTTCCGCTGCTGCTTGCTCAGGGCGATCGAGTCGCTCCAGAAGATAGGCATAACCGGAGTGTAACTCGGCGTTGTTAGAGTCGAGTCGCAGTGCTGTTTCGAAATGGGTTTGCGCATCTTCCAGGTTTCCCTTTCCAATCAGGACGCTGGCCAGATTGGCGTGGGCCTTTGCCGAAGCGGGATTAAGACGAAGCGCAGCGGAAAATTCATCGGCTGCTTTATCGAGTCGGCCAGCCTCCTGCAGAGCCTTGGCGTAATTGGTATGCGCCCGGGCGGAAACAGGAAGATCGGCGGCGATCCAGGCTAAATGTTCAAGTTCATTCTGAGGGAGCCGCACTTGCCCAAACCAAAGTGCGCCAAGCGGAATGACAAAAACAGCGAACCATTTCGCGCCATGCAAGGCCCAGCTGGGTAGAAAACCGCTCGTCAAAACATCTGTTGTCCCGCCGCCGATGCCGAGAGATTGTCGCGTAGATTTCTCGCGCACTTTCCAGATGAATCCGTCGTAATAAAAATGGAGCAGCGCCGAAGCGGTCACTACACCAGTGAGGATGCGTTTGACTACGTCGATGCCGATGCTCGACTTGAAATAACCCAGCGCCCCGTAGGCGAAGATCAGGCCCACGTATAGACCGATCAGCGAACCGCTGCGCCGGAATACGAAGCGCATGAACCCGCCGATCGAGTTGTCGGTCTCAACCCGTTTACGATTATAGATCCAAACCAGCGAGAGGTACTGGACGTCGTGAAATACTTCGAACAAGGCAATGCCGACGAGAACGCTGGCCACGATGTTGTTGGAGTACCACCAAAAAGAAATGCTCGTGATGAGAAGAACCAGCTTTACCGGACTAGGCCGCTTCCCGCTAGTCCACATCCGGATAAAATTTGCCAGAAACACGGCTGAAACTAAGAGGGCGAACGCAAGCAGCCCCTGCTGTGCTGCCCGGAGGAAGCCGGGCGGAATGAAGGGCCCTCCCGCAGCGTAATAAGTCTCCAAGGTATCAGTCATTCGCTGCGATGAGAGAAGGACCGCGGTGGCGAACCAAATCCCGCACAATGCGAAATCAAGACGACGCGTCAGCTCAGCGAACGAGCCCACTTTCGCATCGTAGATGCGACAGAACCCATACGTTTGCATCATGCCGTGCCAGACGCCCCAAATAAAGGCGACTAGCACAATGCCTTTAAGGTCCCACAACGAAAAGATCGTGGAGACGACCACCAAAAAAATCGGTGCAAAAATGAAGCGCCACTTGAAGCGCTGGAATAACGCCCGATCGCCATAGGCGCGAATCATTCCTGGCAAGTGGTGACCCATCGCGCCGAAGGCAGCGACAAAAAGATAAATGTCTTCCGCGCTCCAACGCGCCTGCGCCACGAGAAAGATCGGCACGATCACCAGCGGCGTGCAGACGTACAAGATCAGGTCGCGCCAACTGTCCAGAATCCACAGGTTAGGCTTTCGCGCGGCAGCAAGCCCAGCCGGAACAGTTTGCGGACGTGAGAACGCGGTAACGTACTGCATGCCTTTTTAGCGGAACTAAGTTTTCCTCAAACCGACGCGAAAATCAATGCTCGTCTTGCGGGACGCACCGCGCGCGCCATTGTCAATCTTAGGGACGCGTTTACCAAATCGCCATAGCTTTTTACTCCTCTCGCGATCTAAGAATTTTTCATCCACTTCAACGTTTGGCTGCTAAACTCCGGAATTCGCCGCTGCATTTTGAATTCCGATGAGGAATCAATTCAGGATTTTCTGCGTGCTCCGCGATCTCTGCGGTAAAGTCCGTTCTGTAAACGAAAAGCAAACGGCCGGGCCCTATGAGGAGCCCGGCCGCTATGAATTATCCCGGCCTTCGCTTTAGAATCGCTTCTTCAGACCGACGTACCAGAACCGGCCTTTGATCGTGGCAATCGATTCGTCGTAGCCGTTCTCGAAGTTGCCACCCACGAACGACGGATCTTCGTCGGTCACGTTCTGTATCCCAGCAGTGATGGTGGTGCCATTTAACCACGCGCGCCATCCACACGGATTGTAATCGGCAGTGGAGACCGGCATGACATTCTTCTCCTTCCCGTCCTTCATCGCGACGTTCTTACCGCCATCCTTGGCAAAACCAGGCACCGGCGCCGGCGCTGGCGGCGGCAGGTTGAACGTATAGGATGCGATCAGGTCGAATGTAGTCCACGCCGCCACTTTCCGCGCGGCACCCCCCGGGGCGGCGCTGCCCCTGGGTCCTCCAGCATCCAGGCCGCTAACATCCTCCCCAAGCTTATTGGTAGTCCCTGGCGGATTCGTTCTCGGTGTTTGCGGCTTGCCACCCGTAAACGAGATATTGTCATCTTCATATTGGCTGATCCAGTGGACTACCACGCCAATATCGAAACCCTGCGCCCACGAGTCGGCAGGACCATCGTAGAACAGACTGCCATTGGCCCGATTCCGTGGCAGCGAACTGGTCAGGCTGAATGCCGTCGGCAAAAACTCGCCCGCGATACCGAACATTTTGGTATCGGGTCCAGTCTGGAGCTCAGCCCGGGATAACCAGGTGCCATTGACCGTGGTAGTCACCCTGCCAAAATCGCCGTGACCAAAAATCGAAGAGTCCAGAATATAGATCGCTTCGTAATCGAGACCCTCGAAGATCGCGCCAGCAAGGTTTTGGCTGGGGTCGATGACCAGATTGACCGGGCCAAGTTCACCGGGAACGGTACTGGGACCACGTAGCACCAAGTCGGTGCCGGTAAAGTGCTCGATAACGAATTGCGCGCCGAGGGCCGATACAATATCGCGCATGTCAATATGCCACCAATCCGCGCTCAGCGTCAGGCCCTTGATCCATTTCGGGCTGTAAACCGCCCCGTAGGTCCATTCATAGGCCACTTCTGGGTGCAACTGGGGGTTTCCGCTAATGTGTTCTTCGACCTGGATATCGGTCTGAGAGGAAAATGGATCGACGACCCCCGGGAAGTTCTGCGAGCCCGCGGGCGCAATCTCCGACAAATTCGGCGCATGAAACGCTTCGGTGTAGCTACCGCGCAAGGTCAATGCTCCGATCCATTTGGGATCAAGCGGCTCCCAGCGGATGGAAATCTTCGGCTTCTGCGCGTTATATTGGCTGTGCTGCGCTGGGATCTTTACAATTCCCGGAACCGAAGAAGTGTTATTGCTGTACCATTCCTCGCGCTCGGCAAAGTCCACCTCGAAGCTGTAGAAGCCGGGGAAGTTCCACGTGGGGCTGGTGAAGGGTACCCGCACTTCCTCGTAGATTGACCAAACATCCCGGTTTACCTTGAAGCTTTGCCCATCCACCGAGCCAATCGATGAAAACGTGTTGTTGAGCACGTCGCGATCGCGGGTGAATCTCGGCCCATCATACTCACCGCCGAGAGCAAAGGAGACAGGTCCCGCGGGAAGCTTAAACAGGTCGCCGTTAATGGTCGCATAACCCAAAGGCAGCTCATATTCGCCTGAGTTATGCAGGGTAACATAAACAGCGGACCTGGCCGCGGCAGTGTTGTGGCCAGCGAAACCAAGGAAGGGATTAAACGCAGTGGCCGGGTTCGAATCCAAAAGCGCGCTTATTAGCCCAGGCTGGCTGGCTTCTCCTATGGACAAGTCCTGCCCCTCATTCCGGGAATAGCGGAAACCCGCTTCCCAGTTCCAAGTCTTGAAATAATCGCCAAATTCTCCCATCTCACCCTTGAGCCCGACGTCAAAGAGCGAATCCCAGTAAGTGAACTTTTCACTTCTGGGACCGGTATCGTTAATCCCGCGAAACCGCACTCCGGTAGTCACCGGGATTAATTGCCCACTAGGCGATATCCAATTCGTGTCCCCTACGGTAAACGGATTAAACGGATTGCTGATTGGCACACTGATGCCAGCAGAAGTACCACTAAGCCCTACGGCTTGGCCTGGATTCTTGAATGGATCGGGCACAAACGGCACGGCTGCCAGGGACGCATCGAAAAATGAGCGGACATATTTAAAATCACCAAATATCGTCAGGTATTTGTCGCATATGTCGCGGGTGAACGACCCATAGAAGCTCTGACGATCGGCCGGCGGAAGCGCTGGCGTGAAAGCCGCGAAGTTAAACCTAAAATAATTTCCATCGAGTCCCGGGGCTGTGTTTGTGCCAACAGGCTGCGGAAACCGCACCGCGACGCTGTTGAGGTAAAACGGAGAAGTCTCCTTGTTCGGGGCGGAATGCGGCGGCGGGGAATTGGCGCTGAAAAACAGGCTTGGGATTAGCCGGAAATTGGCGGACGAGAACGGACTCCCACTGGCGGAAATGGAGCCAGGGAAGTTCGAGCTGCGACCATCAAAACCGCCCCAGAAAACCTGCTGCCCCGCATTTCTACTTATATCACGGTCGGCGGAAAATAAACCGCCGGTACGCTCCCAGAAATCGGCGATGACCACAATGTCTGTCTTCTCATCTCCGGTGCCGGCTTTGATCCATGCCTCCCACTCGCCCATCTCATTGGACGCTCCCAGGTTTGTGTTCCCGTAAGTGCCCCCGATCTCCAAGCCGCGGAATTTATGGACCAAAAAGAAGTTGACCACGCCGGCGATCGCGTCCGCGCCATAGACAGCCGAGGCGCCATCTTTCAGGATGTCGAGGTGATCGATCATCACGAAGGGAATCAGGTTAATGTCCACGCCCGCGCTAAACCCAGCGGAGCCCAATCCACTAGTTGCGACACGTTTGCCATCTACCAGAACCAGGGTCTCCTTGGACAACAGACCGCGCAAGTTGAGCTGGATAGTGCCGTCACCACCATTACCGATGTTCTGGTTGACAGTCCCGCCCGCCTCCTGCGGTATAATATTTTGCAGATCCTGCGCGTTGCGGACACCCAATTTTTCGATGTCCTGCGGCCGGTAGGTATCCACCGGATTCGGGCCAGTCTCTTCCGCAGTCGGAATGTTTGAACCGGTCACGATCACGCGCTCGACTTCCGCCTGACCCCCAGCCGGGGGTGGCGCGGGCTGCGCTGGTGCCGCCAACTGAGCGACTGCGTTTGATGCAAAAATCAAAGGAAATCCGACGCTCGCTACAAAAGCGACGCGAACGAATCCGAACTTATTTAGCACATTTTTTATCATTGGTTTCTCCATTGGTTTGGTTAGGTTTTGGCACGGATTATTGGATATTTTGACGGCTTGCAAGCTTTTTTTCACTTTTTTTAAAATATTTTTGAACGGCTGACGCGGCTTATTTGTCGCGCCAGACTCCCGATTAACGGAAAATGCAAAGGGCTTGCAAGCTTTTTTTTCACTTTTTTTAAGATATTTTTGAACGGCTGACGCGGCCTATTTGGCGCGCCAGATTCCCGTTTAATGGAAGGTGCAGAAGGCTTGCAAGCTTTTCTTTCACTTTTTTGAAATATTTTTAAAGGGTGACCCGGTTCGTTTTTGCAGTGACAGGAACTGATCGAAAAGAATGAACAGCGGAATCTTCTTTGCGGACCATTGTTGTGATTGCGGATCGATCGCACGGGTACTGGGCAGCGCCACATTCACAAAATGATCCCAGGCCGTGGGCCTTTTCAAAATAGCACCAGCGTTTCAACGCTGGGTAAACTGATTCGCAATGAATCGAGTCCCGGCAGGAACGGAAGAATTCGTCAACCGAGCATCGATTCCTCGTACGCAATCCCGAAAGCTTTCAGGACTGAAGCATCCCGACAAGCTCCTCGCGAAACGATCGGTGTCCGGTGATGCCCCTCTGATTTGTCGGATGGCCTTGCCCATCCGCTTAGCACGATCTACGACATGATTGGTCCCCCGACGGAAGTGGGTTGGCTCTTTCCCGGGGCGATTGCGGGTACGGTGTGGGTCAAAAGCGCAGCCCCTTATCGAAAAAGATTCGTTCGCGTTCGACGTTCGCGCCCCGGCTTAGGAAAAAATCGTGTAGCTCGGGCGTGTAGTAATCACCCGCGTAGAGGGGATTGAGCCCGAAGAAGATCTTGCCGCCCGACGCCAGATGTCGCTGCAAATCGCGCAGAAGAAAATCCCATTCCGCCGCCCCCCATCGCCGTTGCGATGGATGGTAAAGATTAAAATTGACTGAGAACGCGGTGATCCAATCAAACTTTTCACCCAGATCGGGCAACGGCTTGAACGCTTCGATCCTCCAGACGACACGCGGAACATCGAAAAGATCGAGCAATTCGGTAAAAAGAGATACCCGCCCAACGTCGAGGCCAAGGACGGAATGACCAAGCCCTTTTAATATGAACAAGAAAAATCCACCTCCGCACCCGAGATCGAGCACGCGCTTCGGCGCCGAACGATGCAGCTTCAAATCTTGCACACGTTCGCGATTCAAGCGCAACCAGGGATCCACGTTCGTGTATTTGGCATAACCGGCAGGCACGTTGGCGTAGCGTTGTTGGATTTCTCGCAGACGTTCCGGATCGATGGTTGTCCGCAGCGGCCCAAGCGGCAGGCGAAAAATGGAGCGTTGCGCTCTGCGCCATGCGCGCCGGTAGGTCAACGGATGCGCAAGTTTGCGGATTTTACGGTAAAGCTTCATTTAAGAAATTAGAGATGAATTTTTTGACCGGCTCGGCATGCTTATTCTGTCACTGGCGCGCTCTTGCCAGAACTGTCGAATTTTCTCTTTGCTTGCCGAGAAAATAAAGGATCCCAAACGCTTGAATCGAGTAAGCTTCGCCGAGCACAGCTCCGGCCACTGCGCCCAATGTGTTCGAGCCATAAAGAAGACCGATTGCCCGCCCAAAATTCGTTTGTCGCAAAACTGGATCTTCGATTAACACCGGCAGCGTCAAACCCATGGCCGTTGTCGGCACCAGCAAAATCAGGAATGACAGGACGAAACGCAATCCGATGACAGTTGGCTGATAATTCCACAGCATTTGCCAAATGGGCCGCATCAACCCGCCCAGCAGCGGAAGATCAAAAACAATTGTGCAGCCAAAAGATGCGACGGCCAGTTTCAACACAGCGTAAAGATGCAGGGGCCGCCATCGTCGGACCTTCGACGATGCCGCGACGCCGTTGCCCAGCGCCAGACCCGCCATGAAGCTGGAAAGAATTAACGCCGCGGCCCAGATGGAGTTGCCAAATGCCAGGCCGCTCAGCCGCAGCCAGAGCGTCTCGAAAATGAGCGCGCCGATTCCCGACAAGAAGAGAATGCCAAAGAAAATCACAATGCGCACTCTTGCATCTAGATTTGGGGTGGGTGAAGAGGAACGCCTAACGTGTGCACACAGTTATTGTCGGCGCTATTCGGCATATTTGCGATTTCCCAATTCTCTCAAAGATTTTTCTTCACCGATACCACCGGCCACTGCGCGCAACGTAATTCGAGAAAATCCAAGCGCGTGCAAATCTGAAGGCGCCCGATTCGACCATTTTGGTTAGTTTCTATTGCATGAAATTTGTTTTTGTCGCATTTCTGCCCCCACGTGAGATTCGTGATAAGCGATTTCATTCTGACGACAGCACCGCAGATCGAACCGAGTCGATTAATCATGCTGCCTTTCGGGCTGCTTTTGCTTTGCATCGCATTTCTCCCGCTCGTCTTGAAACATCATTGGGAACGCTACTATCATCTCATTGCCCTTTTTCTCGCGGCCATCACGACCGCCTATTATCTCTTCGGAATCCGGCAGTCGGAACGAATCCTGCATGAGGGCAGCGATTATATCCGTTTCATGGTGTTGGTCGGCTCGCTCTTCGTCGTCTCTGGCGGGATTCACGTGCAAATCCGCGGAGAAGCCACGCCTTTGTTCAATTGCACATTTCTGTTTCTCGGAACAGTCGCGGGAAGCTTTCTTGGCACAACGGGCGCGTCCATGCTCTTCATTCGCCCATGGCTTCAAGTGAACAAATATCGTTACACCGGTTTGCACACCGCGTTCTTCATCTTTCTCGTGAGCAACGTGGGCGGTGGATTAACTCCGATGGGCCCGCCGCTCTTCCTTGGCTATCTCAAAGGCGTGCCTTTCTGGTGGATGATTCAGCATTGCTGGCTGTCCTGGTCTGTCGCGCTCCTTTGTCTCCTTCTGATATTTTATTATGTTGATCGACATAATTTTCGCCGCGCATCCGCAGCAGCTCGACAGCTGGAAACCGGTGTTCGCATGATCAATATGGAGGGGCTGCGCAACATTTTCTTTCTCGCGATCATTGTCGGCGCGGTTTTCATCCAGCATCCGCCATTTTTGCGCGAAGCAATCATGTTGGTCGCCGCCGTAGGATCTTATTTCACGACACCGAAAAGCGTACATTGGGCAAATGAGTTTTCATTTGCTCCGGTAAAAGAGGTCGGCTGGCTCTTCCTCGGAATCTTTCTCACGATAGTCCCGGTGCTCGATTATATGCAGTTGCACGCGCGCGATCTTGCAATTGACACGCCCGCGAAATTTTACTGGGTTACCGGCGGTCTATCCGCAGTCCTCGATAATGCGCCGACCTACATAATGTTCTTTGCCGGCGCTCTTGGCCACGCCGGTCTTGGCATTGAGAGCCCGACCGCGGTGCGCGAATTTCTTTCCAATGGCACGGCCGAAATGGTCGCTGTCTCAATGGGTGCGGTTTTGTTCGGAGCCGTCACTTACATCGGCAACAGTCCCAATTTCATGATCAAGGCAATCGCACAACAACACAAAATGCATACACCAAGTTTTGTTGGCTTCGTCGTAAGGTTCTCCCTTCCGATCCTGCTACCGGTGCTTTTCCTGGTTTCCTGGGTTACGATGCGCGGCGGCTAAAGGTTGATCGATGTTTACCGGCCTGATTGAAGAAGTCGGCAGTGTGGTTGCGGTTCGCGTCAGCGATCGCGGCGCCCAATTGCAAATTGCTGCGCCGCACACCGTGAAAAAAATACGGAACGGTAACAGTGTGGCTGTGAATGGCTGTTGCCTCACAGTAAGCTCGCACCGCGGCAATCAGCTCACTTTCGATCTTCTCGAGGAGACAGTTGCCCGGACGAACCTAAGAGTGTTGCGGCCTGAGGCTCCGGTAAATCTTGAGTGCGCTCTATCCGTAAACGCGTGCATTGGCGGGCATTTTGTCCAAGGGCACGTCGACTGCACTTCACTCATTTTGGCTTTTGAAGAGAGCGGACTCGATCATCGCCTCGAAGTTGAGCTACCCGCTGAGTTCGCGCATTACGTTGTCAGTAAAGGTTCAATCGCAGTCAACGGGATCAGCCTTACAATCGCGGAAGTCCTTCCGAAAAGCTTCGTCGTGTGGATCATCCCCCACACGAAACGCTGCACTAATCTCGATTATGCCCAGATCGGGGATTTATTGAACCTCGAGTTCGACATCCTTGCCAAATACGTCGAGAGAATGCTTTTACGGTACGCGCCGCGGCGATAGCCCAGATCGGCAAACATCACGCCGCTTTTACATATATGACCGGAGGCAGCTCGGCCAACGACCGCCCGCGTCCTCGCCTCGTGGGCGTCATCATGTCGAGCGCGAGCCTGGATTTTGCCATCCGAATGCGCAAACCACCGGATTTGTTTGAACTGCGACTAGATCATCTCGTGCGCATGGTCGATGAGTTGGAAAACAAGTTGTCGAGATTGCGTGCACCACTCATTATCACCGCGCGACATTCGCAGGAGGGCGGTGCAAATAAGTTGGCGCTCAGGGAGCGGCGCGATCTGCTTTCTCGATTTTTACGCCGAGCCCATTATGTCGACGTCGAGTTGCGCTCGGCGTCTGCTCTCCGCTCGGTCCTCGAATTGGCGCGGGAGAAGAATGTGCGGCGAATCATTTCGTTCCATAGTCTCAAATCGACACCAGGTTCGCGTTTCTTGCGCCGCAAAGCACGCGCGGCGAAAGCGCATGGCGCAGATATTTTCAAAGTTGCGACGCGCACCGACACACCGGCGCAGCTCGCGCGACTGCTCGCCTTCGTCACAAAGAAAGATGTCGATCTCGCCGTAAGCGGGATGGGGATTGGCAAACTTGGCGCAATTTCGCGTGTTCTGCTCTCACGCGCCGGATCGGTCCTCGTCTACGCTTCACTTCGTGACAGCGACATCGAAGGCCAAATGTCGCTCGAACAACTTCGCGCCTTCGGAATTCGATGATAGCGAGAGTATTTTTGCGTGCGGCCTGCTTGCCCTTTTCTCAGCGCGGATATTTTACTAAAATAAAGGATCGCGGTATGGCTGCATCCGTCATTTTGCCCAAGCGAGTACCGGTCATGCCTTTGCCCGGGGCTTTGCTCTTTCCGCACGCGCTGCTTCCGCTTTACATCTTCGAGCCGCGCTACCGCAAGATGCTAAAGCACGCCCTCGCTCATCATCGCATGTTCTGCGTCGCACTGATCAAACCACACTGCACAGAATGGCAATCGCGCGCAGATTTCTTTCACATCGCCGGGGTCGGTCTGATTCGCGCCTGCGTCGAACGCGGCGATGGCACTTCGAACCTGATTCTGCAGGGGCTGGAGCGTGTACGATTCAGAGATTTCGAGCAAGAAGCGCCGTTTCCGGTCGCGACAATTGACTCCCTTGAATCTGACTCCGTCCCTTCGGTTGAAACCGAAGCGCTCGCTACCAAAGTCCTGGAGCTTTATTCGAACCTCAAAAACGATGGGCAACGGCAGCTTCCGCCCAAAGTAGATCGGTATCTCTCCGATTTAAGCGACCCGGAAATGCTCGCCGATCTCGTCGCCTCAACATTCGTGAGCGATCCTCTGCACCGCCAGCGCATTCTTGAAGAACTTTCAATAAATCAGCGGCTGCGGCTCGTGATACAGTATTTGCGTGAAGAGAATGGAAGCGCGGCAGCGTGACTGTCGCCACGTGTCTGTGAGACGCGCGGCGTGCCTGTCTCGAACTCATCGGCGCCGCCCCCGCGCAGCGAGGCGCTACAGGGCGATGCGCGCATATTCTTCCATCAAATAGCGATCGGTCATTCCCGCAATGTAGTCACATACAGTGCGATGCAGCCCTTCTACCTCAATTCGTTTTGTTGCTGTGTCGCCGAGTCGGTCAGGATCGAGAAGGTATGTTTCGAAGACTTTTCTCAGCATCTCGCACGCGCGCCGGTTCACACCGGCAACGCGTGGGTGATAGTAAACATTCTCATATAGAAACTTCCGCAGGGCGCGATTTGCTTGTAACAGATCGTCACTGTAGCAAATGAGCGGTGCCGGCTGTACGCGGACTGAATCCGCACTTTGCACACCAGCATCAGCAATCGATTGCGCGCTTGTTGTTATCACATCGCGCACTTGCACATCGATAATGTCGCGAATGATCAACCTGTGCAGCTCAGGTTCGCGCGCGTCAGGATAACGTGCCAGCACGGCGCGACGGCTGTGACGCCAGACTTCGTTTTCTTCCAATCGCTCCGCGCTTAAAATTTCAAAATCGACCGCATCATCCAGATCATGACTGTAATAAGTGATCTCGTCCGCGAGATCTGCGATCTGCGCCTCCAATGATGGACAATGATACTTCTCTAAAGCGGAGTGAACCTCTGGTCCGGTCGCCGCGGCGACACGGATTCGCCCCGTAGTGAGCTTGCCTTCTTCACCTTGCAACCCGCCCAAGGCGGGTCGCGCCACTTTCGGCATCTCATAAAAGGCTCGATGTTTTCGCAAACCTTCCAGTACTTCAAATGTCAGGTTCAAACCCGGAAACTTTGGATACGGATTTTCGAGGAGCTCCACGACCCGCAAGCTCTGGCGGTTGTGATCGAACCCACCGTGAGCGCGCATACATTCGGCGAGCATCTCTTCTCCGGAGTGGCCAAAAGGCGAATGGCCCAGGTCATGGGCGAGTGCAATTGCTTCCGCGAGGTCTTCGTTCAGTCCCAATGCACGCGCGATTGTGCGGCTGATGGAGGCCACCTCGATCGAATGAGTCAACCGGGTGCGCAAATGGTCACCGGTCCCATTCAGGAAGACCTGCGTTTTGTACTCGAGCCTGCGAAAGGCCCGCGAATGAATGATGCGTGCGCGATCTCGTTGAAATTCTGTGCGATACGCATGGCTGGGCTCTGGATATTTTCGGCCGCGCGAATCGCCAGATCTCTGGGCAAACGGCGCAATCGTGGCGCGCTCCGTCGCTTCCATTTCCTCGCGCGACTTGTAGCCGTCTCTATGTTCGCCGGGCCGAACGCCGCCATGGCGACCGGCGACCGATCGGAAGCGCGGCTCAGACGATCGCTGCCTGGTTGTCGCCATTTTCACGCCCCGATCATTCGTTAATTGTCGATTTTGGCGACTTCGTTTTCAGATTCTCCCGCAGCGACCGTTGCGCTCTGCGCGATTGGAGTGTGACGACCAGCAAATCGAAGATCGCCAGGAACAGCGCCGTCACGGTTAACCATCCGCAAACGATCCAAAACAGAATAAACCAGATTGGGCGCTCGCGCGGATTAAGCGTTGTTTGCAAAAATGTTGTGCCAGAAAACAGGAGGGTCAGCGCGGCGAGAAGCAAAATAAACATAATGTTGCGCCTGAGCGTTTGATCTCGAATCACACCGCGTGTTGCATGAATAATGAACGATGTCGTGCGCCACGTCCTTTTGTTAGAATTGTTCGACACAGTTAACTGATTTACCAGCGCCGCCACGCTCGTTATTGATCGATCTTACGATCCAAAAAGCCAAATCAAAAATGCCAAGGAAAACTTCCAAGAAAAAACAAGTCACTCCCGAGCGCCTGATGCAATTTGCCTCCGCTTACACGCCGCCGCTCATCATCGGAGCCGCAGCGACCAACAAAGTCTTCGATTCGCTTCAAAACGGTTCGAAAACAGTCCAGCAAGTCAAAAACAAAACCGGCGCATCCGAGCGAGGACTCCGGGCAATCATGAATGCGCTGGTTGGCCTCGAACTCTTAAAAAAGGACCGACAGGGAAAATATTCGCTCACGCCCGAAAGCGAAAACTTTCTCGTAACCGACAAGCCGGGCAGCCTCGCTGGACTTTTCGCCATGGTGAAGAGCCATCACATTCCTGATTGGCTGCACTTGGGTGAAGCGGTAAAAACCAGCGCACCGCCAGTTGCGCTTAATCTGCAGGCGCACGGGCCGCAATTTTTTTCGGTCCTCGTCGAGCACATTATCCCGATGAGTTATCCGGCGGCCACCGCGCTAGGGCAGGCGCTCCGTCTTGCGAAGAAACGCGACGCTGTTCGCGTGCTCGATGTCGCCGCCGGCTCTGGCATTTGGGGAATTGCGCTCGCGCAACAATCGCCTCTTATACGCGTGACGGCGCAGGATTGGCCGGAAATGATTCCGACTACCAAGCGCATCACGCAGAAATTCGGCGTGGCTGATCGCTTCTCCTACATCGAAGGCGACGTGCTCGAAGCCGATTTTGGCAATGGGTACGACATCGCCACGCTGGGTCACATTCTTCATACCGAAGGCGAAGAGCGTAGCCGAAAGTTGCTCGCGAAAACTTTTCGGGCGCTTAAATCCGGTGGAATTATCGCAATTGCCGAATGGCTGGTGAATGACGATCGCACGGGACCGTTGAATGGATTGATCTTTGCCGTGAACATGCTGGTCCACAGCGAACGGGGCGATACGTTCAGCTTTAGCGAAATCAAACGCTGGCTTGAAGAAGCTGGCTTCAAAAAAGTACGCAAACTCCAAGCGCCCGGACCATCACCGTTGATTTTCGCGACAAAACCTTAGGATTGATCGTCGATCTTTAATTAAAGACGAATCGGCTTCTCATCGGCGAATCGAGGTGCTTTCATAGCGTTTCATGAAAAAGGCGAAAAAGGTCAAAACGAAATCGCGGAGAACGACACGGGGGCGGTCGGCTTCGAAGAATCTTGAGCAGCGCATCCCGTATCAGAAACCTGCCCTTCGTAGCGATGCGTTTGCCCGGGCGCTAATCAATGCGAAATCGTGTGTCAACAATCCCGAAAGTTTACAAGCGCTTTTCAACGAGGCGGCGAGAAAGGCAGCGGCAGTCCCCAGGGAGCCGTTCCAAGACAACTGGTCCTATCTCCAAACGATGTTGCGGTTAATCCGCGCGTACCATCGCGGCGAATACGATCAGGTTTCGAGCGACGCGCTCTTGTGGATCGTTGCAGCTCTCAGTTATTTGGTCGACCCATTCGATTTGATTCCAGACAAAACCCCGTTTCTCGGCTTTGTGGATGACGCGACCGTTATCGAGTTTGCGGCCGCGAGAACCCGGCAAACCCTGGATGACTTCATGGCCTGGGAAACAGCGATGCGATAACGCGCCTGAGGTTCCGGGCAGCGCAGGCTCGAGTCTGTGGTCCCCAGAATTTCCATTGCCCTGCACGACAACCGATTCAGACCAAAAGCAGCGCCGGGTTTTCCAGCAGATGCCGGAGTTCTTTCAGATATTCGGCACCGAGAGCGCCGTCGATGACGCGGTGGTCACAGCTCATCGTGATCAACATGCGATGGCCGACAACGATTTGATCGCAATCATCGATGACGGGCACTTTCGTGATCTTGCCGACGGCGAGAATGAATCCTTGCGGCGGATTAATGACGGCGGCAAAACTGTCGATTCCCATGCCGCCAAGATTGGAAACGGTGAATGTGCCGCCTTGAAATTCTTCAGGCTTCATTCGTTTGTTGCGCGCACGATGCGCCAGGTCCTTCACCAGCTCACTGATCTCGCGTAGCGATTTGTTTTGCGCCGCGCGGATCACCGGCGTCAACAATCCATCTTCAATCGCGACCGCGATGCCAAGATCGACATCGGCGTACTGCACAAATGCATCGCCATCGAACGAGGCATTCACTCGCGGCACCTTTACTGCGGCCTGTACGGCGGCCTTTAAAACAAAGTCGTTCACTGTGATTTTGGCGGCGTCCGCCTCTTCGCCGGCCGATTTCAATTCCTCGCGCGCCTCCATGAGCGGACCGGCATTGATGTCGATATTCAGATAAAAATGCGGAATCGGGCCGAGACTTTCGACTAGGCGTTGCGCGATGATTTTGCGCATGCCGGAGAGTTGAATGCGCGGCGGCGCGCACGTCGGTTTCGGTGACACGACCTTCCGGGCCTGTGCCCTTGACGCTGGAAAGATCAACGCCGAGTTCGGCTGCAATTCGCCGCGCGACCGGTGACGCTTTTACGCGCGCTTCTTCAGGCCTCTCGATCGTTGGCGCTGGTTTTTCAGCTTCAACTTTCTTTTCCGCCTTCTGTGGCGTCGCTCTTTTTTCCTCTTTCTTTTCCGTTTTCGGCTTCTCCGGCTTTTCTTCTTTTCTTGCTATCTCTTCCTTTTCCTCCGGCTCCTTTTTTGCTTCCTCCTTCTCACGCTTTGCTTTCTCGTCTTGCTTCTCGCCTTCTGGGCCCTCTCCCTTTTTTTCTTCCGCTTTTTCCTCTTCCTTTGGCGCCTCCTCGCCTTCGCCGCCGATGAACGCGATCTTGTCGCCGACGTTTACCTTGCCGCCTTCTTCGACATAAATTTCGGTGAGCGTTCCATCTTCAGGCGATTCCCATTCCATGGTCGCCTTGTCGGTCTCGATCTCGGCCAGCACTTCGCCGGCCGAAATTTCGTCGCCCTTCTTTTTCTTCCACGCGACGAGAGTACCCTCCGTCATCGTGTCGCTCAGTTTCGGCATTTGAATTTCTGGCATGATGAAAAAGGTAAAGAGGTTACAGGAGTTACAATGTTACAACAGTTTCCCTTTTGAACCTTGTAACATCTGTAACTCTTTTAACGTCGTCATGCGTAGCAAACCTGTTTCACGGCAGCGAGGAGTTTATCCGCGTTCGGCAGCACGGCTTTCTCGAGACGCTCGTTGTACGGCATCGGTACGTCTTCTTGCGATACGCGAAGGATTGGTGCGTCGATCTCATCAAAAATGTTTCTCTGTATCCGGTAGCAAACTTCGGCGCCCACGCCACAAAACGGATGATCTTGTTCTACGATCACCACGCGATGCGTTTTCGCGACAGAATCAAAGATCGCTTTCTCGTCCAGCGGCTTGATCGACCGAAGATCGACGATCTCGGCGGAGATGTCTTCCTCCTCGAGTTGAGCCGCGACTTTAAGAGCGAGCGGAACCGTCTGCGCATAACAAATAACCGACACGTCGCTGCCTTCCCGCTTCACTTCCGCTTTGCCGAGAGGAATGAGCAGCTCTTCGTCCGGCGGCTCGACCATTCCCTTCGAGCTGTAGAGCAGTTCCGCTTCCAAAACGAGCACTGGATTGTTATCACGCACAGCTGTTTTGAGCAGCCCTTTTGCGTCACGCGGCGTGGCCGGCGTGCAAACTTTCAGGCCGGGCACGCTGGCATAGAAGTTTTCGGTCGCGTGCGAGTGCGTTGCACCGAGTTGATGCGCCGGTCCATTGGGACCGCGGAAAGTGATCGGGATATTAAATTGCCCCCCCGACATTGTGAACATGTTCGGCGCGTTATTCACGACCTGATCGAAAGCTACGAGCGAAAAGCTGAACGTCATAAACTCGATAATCGGCCGCAAGCCGACCATCGCCGCACCAACACCCAGGCCCGCAAATCCGTTCTCGCTGATGGGGGTGTCGATGATGCGCCTCGGTCCGAAGCGCTCAAGCAGGCCCTGACTTACCTTGTAGGCGCCGTGATATTCAGCGACTTCCTCGCCCATCAAAAAAACGTTTGGATCGCGCTCCAACTCTTCAGCCAGCGCTTCGTTGAGTGCCTGGCGATAAGTAATTTCTCTCACGGCTTTGCCCCGTCCGCGTAGGTAAAATCGTGCAGCTTTTCGATCGGGGGTTGAGGGCTTGCTTCGGCGAATTTTACGCTCGCAAGCACCATTTCCTTTGAGCGCTTGTCGAGCAGATCGAATTGCTCGTTTGTTAATTTCCCTTCCCGCGTGAGCTGAGCACGCAAACGAGTAATTGGATCATCGAGCCGATATTTCTCCAGCTCCAGCTTGGTGCGGTAACTTGCCGGGTCGGACATCGAGTGGCCGCGATAACGATAAGTGCGAACTTCGACGAATGCCGGATGCGATTCCTTCCGAATGGAGTCCACGATTTCGGCGACTTTGTCGCGAACTTCGCGAAAGTTCATTCCATCGACAATTTCTCCGGGAATGTCGTAGCCCTCCGCGCGATCGACAATTTGCTTCAGCGATGTCGATCTTTTCACCGACGTGCCCATGGCGAAGAGGTTGTTTTCGCAAATGAAAACGATCGGCAATTTATAAAGAGCAGCGAGATTTAGAGCTTCGTGGAAAGATCCTTGATTGATTGCACCGTCGCCGAAGAAGCAGAGTGTCACGCGATCCTCGTCCCGGTACTTGATCGCAAAGGCCAATCCAACAGCCAATGGCACGTGGGCGCCCACAATAGCGTGACCACCGTACATGTGATTTTGCCGGTTGAAGAAGTGCATCGAGCCACCCAGCCCTCGCGAGCATCCGGTTTCTTTTCCAAAAAGTTCGGCCATGCATGCGTTTGCGCTCGTGCCGCGGGCGAGTGCGTGCGCATGATCGCGATATGCGGTGATGATGTAATCATCGTCACGCACAGCCGCCACCGCTCCGGCCACGACCGCTTCCTGGCCGATGTAGAGATGACAAAAGCCGCCGACTTTCTGCGCTTGATACTGTTGACTCGCGCGTTCCTCGAAACGCCGGATTAACAGCATCAGCGAGAGCATCTCGACTTCGTCGCGCTGCTCCCCCGGCTGCATGGCGGTCATCCCGCAGCTGCGGGACGGAACCGCGCGGCGCCGGCACGCGACCTCTCAGCGCTTCGGCCGAAGTTCATGCAGAGAACAAAGAGTATAGTGAATAGAAGATCGCTAATGAGTGAATTGCGAAAAAACATCCAGCTCGGCGTTGCGCTGTACTGAGGCAATCCCACCGTGAGCGCTTGGATGAGTCCTCCCAGATTCTTCGCGTAACCAGGATCGCTCGACCAGGAAAACGCGTTCGTGATCCCGTAAAAAAATGTCGACCCAACAATGGAAGCCGGCAAAAGCGCCTTCAGCGATGCGCGATTCTGCAAAAGAAACCCGGCGCAGCCGACCGCAGCGAGCGCGAAATAACGCATGAAAATTTGCGGATCGAGCAGCGGCGCGCCGTAACGAAAATTTATCACCGCGTCGGAAATAAAAAGCGTAATGAGAGGCACTGAGAATTTGTATCTTTTTGGAAAGTAGGCCGCACAACAGAGCGCAATCGATGCGACCGGCGCGAAATTGGAAAGCCAGCTCGCGCCGGAGTGAATCAAGAGTCCGGTCGTAACGCGATAAGCGGCGGCCGAAAGAACAAGGAGAATCGCGGGAATCATTCGCAAGAATCTATCCGTCCCGGGAGATATGCAAAGGCCATTTGCTCCGACCCTGACAAACCGCGCGCTAAGATCAACTTCGAATCTGAAACTACTTCCTTGAGGCGGCCACGAGCGCTCTGTTGAGCCGCGCTTTGCGGCGATTAGCAGCGTTTCTATGGACGATCCCGCGCTTGGCCGCCTTATCGATTGCCGAGATCACTGCGCGGATTTGATCTGTGCTGGGCGTTGCCGAGGAACGCGCTCGCTTCTGCATGCTTCGCAGACCCGTAACCACGCTGCGATTATGAAGCGATCGCTTCAATGTCTGGCGGGCGCGCTTGACGGCTGATCTCGTGTTGGCCATTGCTTGATCGAAAACTGTGTGGGCGTGGACGCTCGCGGGCGTAATCACGATTGTCAAGAGTCACTCACGCGGCCTGCAAATGCCACGGACCGATTACCCTCAAGCACGCGGATTGTTTTGGACCATTGCCGTCCCTTTGTTTAGAACCGGCTGCGCTTTGCGAGCCTGGCTTTTCAGTCGCTCTGCAGCGAGCGCTCCCGCCATTCGCATTTGCTCGACCGTGAGCGAACCGGAAGTGGATGGGGAAGCAAGCCGCTCCTGAGCATTCGATTTTTCGACTTGCACCGTCATCGTATTACTCGATCGCGCTGGCGATGCCTTTGGCACTTTGGGCAAACGATCGGGAATAATTTGCACAATCGCGCCGAGCGGAACTTGATTGTATAGAGCGGCAATGTCGCTCGATTTCATCCGGATGCAGCCGTAGCTCGCTGGTCGGCCGATTGTTTTTTCTTGCGGCGTGCCATGAATGTAAATGCAGCGATAAAAAGCATGAGCGTTTTGAGCTTCCAGCCCGCGCAGCCAAATGATCCGCGTAATCACTGGATCGCGGCCCGGCGCGTTTGGCGTGAGAATTTCGCCGGTGAACCGCCGATTGTGGAACACGGCGCCGACTGGTGCGTTGTCACCGATTTTTTGTGCAACCATGAGATAACCAAGAGGAGTTGTCATTCGCCCCAAAAAATCACCCAGCCCGAATTTGGACGTGGAAACCGGGTAGGTTGTCACCATCGCACCGTTCTCCAGAAGCATTACCTTCTGATCGCGAACGCTTATTATCAGTTGATGGGCAGGGTCGATCTGGGTGGCGAAGAGCGCGGGAGCGATCGAAATTAGACTGAGAATTACAGCTAGGGGTCGAAGCATGCGCAACCTCTTACCCGATAATTCGAACTTTGTCACGCGGGAATTGCGGTGGCGGCGCGTGAGCCGCCCAAGCTGATTTTGGGCCAGCGGTTCGCGAACGAAGAGATACAGACATAAAGGAAGCCGCCTTGGAACATGAGCAGGAAGGGCACCGAGAGAAACTGTCCATGCGCAATCGCGAACCAAAGGAAGTAGGTGAAATAAATCGCGAAAGCCAGCTCTGCGAGCGGGAGGGCTGATTTCAGCGGCCGGTACTTGCAGGTTCGCCAATGTTGCGATTTGCGTTCGATGCCGTACTTGGGCGTGCGTGTGAAATCCGACTTGTGATTGAAGAGCGCCTCCAGCACTGCGCGCGCGTTGTTCAGCGAAAGACCAATGCCAAGGGCGAGCAAGCACGGCAGAAAAAGAATCTCTTTCATCCACGTTCGCGGATGCAGCTCCCGCTGCGCGCAAATATAAAAAATCGCTACCGAGACTGACGCCGCCAGGAAAATCGGAACATCGATTAGCAGCGTCCGCAACCAACCACCCCCGGGCGCGCCGGATGAGGGGTGCAAGAGGACGCATAAGAAAGCAAGCAGCAAGTAGGCGAAGTTCGACATCAAATGCCCCGTGGCCTCAAGTTTGATCGGAAATGGAAGCCGGCTGCGCCAAATTGTGGGCAACAGTTTCTTGCAGGTCTGGATGGATCCCTTTGTCCAGCGATGCTGTTGAGATTTAAACCCGTTCATATCCACTGGAAGTTCAGCGGGGGTTACAACGTCAGAAAGAAAGATAAATTTCCAACCGACAAGCTGGGCGCGATAGCTGAGATCAAGATCTTCGCAGAGCGTGTCGTGCTGCCAGCCGCCAGCCTCCTCGATACAGGAACGCCGCCAGAGACCGGCCGTTCCATTGAAATTGAAAAACCGGCCGCTTCGGCTGCGCGCGGTTTGCTCGAGCAAGAGATGGCCATCCAGAAAGATCGCTTGCATGCGGGTGAGCAGCGAATAACCGCGATTCAAATGGCCCCATCTCGTCTGGATCATTCCTACGTTCGGATCGCTGAAGAAATGGATCGTGCGCTTTAGCAAATCCGGAGGCGGGACAAAATCGGCGTCAAGGATACAAACAAATTCGCCCTCCGCGGCCTCCAGCCCTACGGCCAGCGCGCCAGCCTTGAAACCGGTGCGATCTACCCGATGAATGCGTTGAACGTTAAAACCGCGCTGCCGCAATTCGTCGGCGCAGGAGGCGGTGATTTCGCGGGTCTCATCAATCGAATCGTCCAGCACCTGGATTTGGAGAAGCTCCCGGGGATAGTCCAGTTCGCTCACGGAACGAAGCAAACGCTCGGCCACGTACATCTCGTTAAAAATTGGCAACTGCATCGTCACCGTCGGCAGTTGTTCAAAGTAACGGGCCGGAACCGGTGCGCGCTTCCGGTTTTTGAGATACAGATAAATGATGAAGTAGCGATGGACACCGTACGCCGAAAGACCGATGAGCACACTCAGATAGCAGACGGTCCAGATAATGTGTCCGAGGCTTCCTTGCATTGGAGTTTCCACCGCTGCTACTAGTTGAGGCAGCAAGGGCGACATGATGCCGTTTTCAGCATGTGCGTCAAATCAAAAAAATCGTACGTTTGCGTGTCAAAATGGCAGCTGTAGCACGAAAAAAGCCTCGGGGCATGGCGCAGAGAGCGAGAATGTTGTGTTCATTGTCGATCTTCGTAATTGGGGTGCGACCGGCCTTGCAACACCCGTGATGGCGCAAGAGGAACCAATCACCGAACAGGGATGCGAGCGCGAGGAACTGGGCGTGAATGCTTACACTGCGCCGTTGATCGCGCGCATATTTCAACAACTCGATGAGTTCATGCGGTTGCCTTTCGGGTGACTGCAACGAGAATTTCCAAAAGCGAGTCCTGGCAGCTGCGAGCGAAAAACTCCGATCTTTGGAGGATTGGTGGCCAACGGATTTTTGACTGTCGAAGCAGAGAAGAAACTGCGGTCGATAACCTGGGGGTTTTGATGAGAGAAGCTCGTGGCCTTGCCGTGGCTTATCGGGGACACGCCGTGACCAAGTCTCATTGACCTAACGCGCCGCGGCGAGTGGCGCGCACTACGCAAAGAACTCATCGCGACACAAGCAAATGTTGAACAGGCGATGATCGAGTTGCGCGATCAAAAAGTGGCGCATTTGATCAGTCTTGGTGGCTGGTTGCGAAGCTTGGAGATCAGCGAGCGGCAATCGAAATGGATTTTTCGCCCGAACGGGCAAAGATTCTCGCGCAACACGAGCTGGTCGATTTCTTCGCAGGAGAATTGAAAACATTACCGCCAACAGTGGCGCACAGGCCATTCTTTGAGAAACTTCGCTCAGGGTTAACGCCATTCACGTTTCCCTTAAGCAAAGCAACCGGAGAGGGATTGAATTTGGCTGATGTGAAGGTGATTCATGCCCAAGCGCGCGAGTTAAACCTCGCGATTCGTCAAAGCGAGTGAGCGACACATTCGCCTTGCCTGATGCGGCGAGTCGGTTAACGGTGATAAGCTAATTTTCGCAACTTACGCGAATGCAATTGCGAGACACATTTAAGAAACGAAGACGGGACCGTTTCGAACGTTTCAAGATCATCTTTCCAATCCTTTTAGCGGGATGGATCCCATCGGTCTTAACCCTCATCGTTTCGTACACAATTCTGCGCGACACCCTGGAAACAAGGATCTTGCGCGACCGGCAAACCCTAATCCAATTGGTGGGCCACCTCGTGGGCCATGACCTAACCCGCAGTAGTAGCGTTATTGAGTATTATCAGACGCTGCCAGAAGTCGCGAACATTTTGAGCGCGACGAGTCCCCAGACAGTCGCTCCACAATGGCTCAGCTCAGCATTTTATTCGCATCCCTACATCGATGGAATGTTCATGAGTGCGCCAGATGGCCGGCTTATTGCATCAATTCCAACGGCTCCGGAGATGATCGGCCAGGATTTTGGTTCCGATCGCTGGCGCGAGCAAGCAGCAGCGTCGAATGGGACCTTTGTCTCAGCAGTTTATCCCAGGTTGCTAGATAAACGGCTCGTAACCGATATCGTAGGCGCGGTTCGCGGGCCAGACCGGACGATCCTCGGTTATATTGGAGTCTCTGTCCTCGTGGAAAGAATCGGTCGGCGCTTGTCTACAATCGAGTTTGCCGATCGCTTTCGTTTCGAGGTGCTCGACCAGAACGGCGCCGCGCTTTTTGTCACTGATTTTAAGCCGAACCCCAAAGCGAGTTCTGCCGAAGGGGGGATTTTGATCAAAGAGATCCGCCAAAGCAAGAGCGGGCACTTCGAGCGGCACGGCAATCTTTACTCTTTCAGCCCCATCGAATCGACCGGTTGGGTCGCGGTAGTTGAGCAGCCGAAAAGTCTCGCCTACCAGCCCGTTCATGACCTCCTCGCACGAATGACTGTCCTGGCAGCTTGGTTGGTTGTTCTCACGGCGGTTCTCGCGTGGCTCGGAAGCGGGTTTTATCAGCGCCAGCTGGAATCTACGCGGCGCATTGAACGTGAAGTCGTCTTTAACGAAAAGATCCTGGCGAACATGCCTAGTGGCATTGCCTTTGTCGATCCGAGGTCCCGCCGTTTCCTTCAGGCGAACGAGGCTTTTGCGCACATGGCCCAGCGTTTCGGAGATCTGCCACAGAGTGACGACATCACGGAAGCCACTTACGACGATGTGAAGATCGCCCCGGCCGGAGCAATCGAGAAAGTCCTTTCTTTTGGCACACCGTTTCAGTTGATCGAGCAGCCCTTAAAAGACAAAACGGGTATGACGCATTTTTTGGATGTTACCCTGCTCCGGCTACAGGGCCCGCAAGAAACCATCCAAGGCGTGCTATATCTCGTCGAAGACAAAACGCGAGATGTCAAACTGCGCCAGGAACTGATTGGCGCAAATGCCGCGAAAGACCAATTCCTAGCGCTGCTTTCGCACGAGTTGCGCAATCCTCTCTCACCAGTGATCGCGATGGTCGGGGAGTTGGAAGCGACCGTTCCCGATTCCCCGACGGTTCACGAGGCGCTCGAGGTCATTCGACGCAACGTCGAGCTGGAAGCGCGTTTGATCGACGATTTGCTCGACGTCACGCGCATCGCAAAAGGCAAACTGCAGTTGAGCTTTGAGACTGTTTGCGTGCACGAAATCCTCCACCGCGCTTACGAGATTTGCCGCGAGGACATTGCTGCGAAGCATCTTGAGGCGGAATTTCGCCTTCACGCTGCTTATACGCATGTCGCAGGCGATCCGGCGCGTTTGCAGCAAGTCTTTTGGAATTTGATCAAGAACAGCGTGAAGTTTACTCCCCAAAAAGGACGCATCATTATCGAGACAATGAACGCCACGCCGGAGAGGATTGACGTCCGGATTGCCGACACTGGGATGGGCATTGAGCCGGAAAGGATCGATAAAATCTTCAACGCTTTCGAGCAGGGACAAACCTCGATCACCCGCCGTTTTGGAGGGCTCGGCCTAGGTCTTGCGATTTCGAAGGCGCTGATCGATGCGCATGGCGGGAAAATCCGCGTGGGAAGTCCCGGAAAGGATCAAGGCTCCACGTTTTCGCTAGAACTGAAAACGGTGCCGAGTCCGATCAGCGGCGACGGCGATGGCGCCCAACGCGATCGACGCGCCGTTTCGGAAAAAGATTTGGTTGTGCCCAGGCATCGGCGCGTCCTAGTGGTGGACGATCATCATGATACATGCACCGGAATGAAGAAGATGCTGGAGCGCCGCGGCTACGAAATTACAGTGGCGCATTCCGCCGAGCAGGCCGTGGAAAAAGTGCGCGCACAGGATTTCGATCTGCTAATTAGCGATATCGGACTTCCGGACCGCACCGGCTATGAATTAATGCGCGAATTGCGAAGCAGCAAAGCTCTGCCTGGAATTGCACTTAGTGGCTTTGGAACCGAACAAGACGTAAAGGAAGCCCGAGCGGCAGGTTTTTCCGAGCATCTGACCAAGCCGATCAATTTTGAGCGGTTAGAAGAGGCGATTAAAAATCTGCTCGATCTCGAGACTACCGCGAAATCCTGACTTCGATCGGCCGGGTAAATAGCTGCGTTACGGGCCGCTGCGGGCGGGCGCGCTAGCGTTCTTCTGCCGCTCAGCGGCTTCTTTTAACTCCCGTGAAAGCTTTTCCACGCGCTGACGCATAATCTTGCCAGCCTTAAATTTCACCGTCGCTCGCGGTGGAATCACGAAGCTGCTGCCGGGTTGATTCGGATTTCGTCCCACGCGAGCCTTTGTAAGCCGGGGCTGAAAAACGCCAAAGTTGCGCAGTTCAACGGGAATGTTGTTGGCTAAACTGTCGGTGATTTTATCGAGCGTCCGCTGGACCACGTTGAATACCTCGTGTTGGACCATGCCGGTTTGGTTGCTGATGGCGACAACGATGTCGCGTTTGGTTAGCTTTGCCATATCTATTTAGTAATCGCTCCACATTGCCGTGGCGGTGGTCAAATTAAAAACAAAAACCGAACTTTTTAACCGGCTAACTTCCTCGACAAGAAGACGAAACGCAATGGCAACTTTGCCAGGACATCCCGCGCGGACCAATCCTCAATTACTTTCGCCAATTCTCACGCGGCCGCGGGGCCGCATAATGGTCCGGAGCGACCTCGTGCGCAGTTCGGAAATGTACTTTCGCCACGTCGCGCAACACGCCGGGTCCGTTCGTTTCCACCAGTCTTTTCGCGGTCTCTCTTACGCCGGCGGACACTCCTCGCTCGAGTCGCAAACCTAGTTCCTTCCCTTGCCGCTCCAGCCACCTGATAAAAGCTTCACGCGCCAAAATCGATGCGGCCGCCACCGCGATATCTGATTCCGCTTTCGTGCGTTGTTCGATGTCGATCTTGCGGCCATGGCGCAACAGCGATTGCTCGACCACGTGCGCGTCCGCAAACTGGTCCGACAACGCCCGGGGACAATCCGGTTTTTTTGCCAGCAAATTCTCGATCACGCGAGCGTGCCCCCATCCTAGCAGTTTGTTCAAATTGCCGAACTTATGGTAAAGCTCGTTGTACTTTTGCGGACCGATCAGCACGGTCTCGACTAAGCCGTTGGCAGTCTTTCGAATGATTTGAGCTAGGGCACCTATACGCGCATCCGAGCCGATTCGTTTACTATCCTGCACACCGGCATCGAGAAGTTTGCGCGCAATTCCACGATCAACATAGACGCCTGCGATCACGAGTGGCCCGAAAAAGTCACCCTTTCCGCTCTCATCGACGCCAAAGTGCGGCTCGAACATTTCCGGCAAGTGTACTTCTTCGTAGCCTAGTTTCGCTTCGCCGAGAACCTTTGGCTCCAGCTCAAATTGCACGAACTCCTCTACGTTCCTGCCTTGCACGAGCACTTTCGGTCCTTTTTCGTAAACTGCCACGCTCAGCTTATTCTTCCGGGCAAAAAGAAGCGTGTATTCCTTTGGAGAAAATTCGAACCCGAGCTTTTCGAGCAGCGCACGAAGCTTGGTTACCTCCCCTAAGGAAAGCGGATGTGTATACGAATTCATTCAGCCACAGGTTACCACAGATGAAACAGAGATTGCATTCCGTCCGAATTAGTCAGCAAGACATAATCAGTCATCTGTGTTAATCCATGTTTCGCTGTGGCTTTCCGAAAAAATCAATTCTATGCGGCGTTGACAAATTGGTACCACAAGCACGGCCGCGTTCTCCCTTGGCGGCAAACTCGCGACCCCTATGCCATCCTCGTCTCCGAGATCATGCTCCAGCAGACGCTGGTTGCCATAGTTATCCCCTATTATAATGAGTGGCTCCGGCGCTTCCCCGATTTCGCCGTGCTGGCTCGGGCTTCAGAAAGTGACGTCCTCCACGCATGGCAAGGCCTCGGTTATTACGCGCGGGTGCGCAATCTGCGGGCGGTTGCGATAACCGTGCAAAACCGGCGCGGCGGCAACTTTCCTCGGAGTGTCGCGGCAATACGAGGATTGCCGGGCGTCGGCCGTTACACTGCTAATGCTGTCGCGACGTTCGCCTTCAATCAGCCAGTCCCGATCGTCGAAACCAACATTGCTCGCGTTCTGGCGCGTCTGTTTAATCTCCGCAACCCGATCGATCGAACGGCTGGTCGAGAAGCACTCTGGAGACACGCGGGCATTCTTCTTCCACGGTATTCCGCCCGCATCTACAATTCGGCGCTTGTCGATCTCGGCGCGCTGGTTTGTCTTCCGCGGCAACCAAAATGCGGGATTTGCCCCGTCAAAAAATTCTGCCGCGCAAAAAATCCGGAAAGTCTGCCAATAAAGAAAGTGCGGCCTCCAACAATACGACTGACCGAAAATCACGCGTTTATCGTTCGACCGAATAGAATTCTGCTTCAGAAAGCCCGTGAACGCTGGTGCGGCATGTGGATCTTGCCAACGCTGCGAAAACGATCGCCAGATGAACCTCCGGTGTACGCGTCGATCTTTCCGTTCACCAACCATCGCGTTGCATTGAACGTTTACACGCGTCGCCGTCGGAAGATC
>QHNJ01000164.1 GCA_003218395.1 Verrucomicrobiota bacterium | reverse complement strand
AATCTTTTGGAAGGCGCGCTGCTGGTAGTTGCGATCCTCTTCGCCTTGCTCGGGAATTGGCGCGCCGCCGTGATTACGACCTTTGTTATTCCGCTTTCCATGATGTTCGCAATCACCGGCATGGTGACAAACAAAGTGAGCGCGAACCTGATGAGTCTCGGCGCGCTCGACTTCGGTCTGATTGTCGATGGCGCTGTCATCATTGTCGAAAATTGCATGCGCCGCCTAACGAATGAGCAGGCGAGGCTCGGTCGTTTCCTCGCGCACGAGGAACGCCTTCGCACGCTGCGCGAGGCGACGAAGGAAGTAATCACGCCAAGTATTTTCGGCGCGATCATCATCATGGTGGTCTATCTGCCCATCCTCACGCTTCAGGGCGTGGAGGGAAAAATGTTCGTGCCGATGGCGGCGACAGTTTTGCTCGCGCTACTGGGCGCGATGATTTTTTCCCTCACGTTTGTTCCGGCCGCGATCGCGATTTGGATCGGAAGACGACTGGCGGAAAAAGAGAACGTGTTGATGCGAAACGCGAAACGCTTCTACGTGCCGCTGCTTGATTGGGCCTTGCAAAAACGCGGTCTTGTTTTGACCGGTGCCGTCGTGGCGCTCGCGCTTAGCCTCGCTTTGTTTACACGGCTGGGCGGCGAATTCATTCCGACGCTCGATGAAGGAGACCTCGGTCTCGAAATCTATCGGGTTGTCGGAACAGGGATGGATCAGGCGGTCAAGATGCAGGAGCCATTTGAGAAGGCGTTACTCGAACTTCCCGAGGTCAAACTCACCTTTGGTCGTCTGGGAACTGCGGAAGTAGCAACCGACCCAATGTCACCGAATCAAGGCGACGAATTTGTGATTCTGAAACCGGAGAAGGAATGGCCAAATCCGAAAAAACCGAAAGCGCAGTTGATCGAGGAGGTGGACGCTGCGGTCAAACAAGTCGTCGGCACGGGTGTCGAAATCGAGCAGCCAGTTCAGTTGCGCGCTAACGAGCTGATCGCTGGAGTGAAGAGCGACATGGCGGTGAAAATTTTTGGCGATGACGTCGATGTGCTTAAAGAAACAGCGGAAAACATTCGAGCCGTCCTCGCCAAAATTCGGGGCGCGACCGCGCCGAAGGTACAGCAAGTGGATGGTCTGCCGTTGCTCAGCATCCAACTGAAGCGCGAAGCGCTCGCGCGCTACGGACTTAGCGTCGGTGAAGTGCAGGACGTCGTGGAGATGGCGATTGGCGGCAAGAGCGCAGGCGAAGTTTTTGAGGGAGATCGCCGCTTTTCTCTCGTGGTGCGTTTGCCAGAGGACTTGCGCACTGATCTTGATGCACTCAGACATATTCCGCTCGCTCTACCAAAGAGTGATCATGCCAATCAAACGCTCAACCTTGCTTCTCCGCCGCCAGCCTTCATCACACTTGGCGACGTTGCGGATTTGCAAATGGCGCAGGTGCCTAACGAGATCGGTCGTGAGAATGGCAAGCGCGTCGTCACTGTCACGAGCAACGTGCGCGGTCGCGATCTCAGCTCGTTTGTTGCGGACGCGCAACGTGCCGTGGGCGATAAAGTGCGAATCCCACCTGGTTACTGGCTCGGCTGGGGCGGACAGTTCGAACAACTGCAATCCGCGACCGCGCGTTTGGAAGTGGTCGTGCCACTCGCTCTAGCGTTGATTTTCGCGCTTCTCTTCATGGCCTTCGGTAACGTCAAAGACTCGCTTCTTGTTTACACTGGCGTTCCGCTGGCGTTGACGGGCGGAATTCTCTCGCTTTGGCTGCGCGGTCTGCCCTTTTCCATTTCCGCCGGCGTTGGTTTCATTGCGCTTTCCGGTGTCGCCGTCCTCAACGGCGTGGTCATGGTTTCTTTCATCTCGCGGCTTCGGAATGAGGGCCATCCACTGGAAGAAGCGATTCGCCTCGGCACGATTACTCGGCTTCGTCCCGTGCTGATGACAGCACTCGTCGCGTCGCTTGGATTTCTGCCCATGGCTCTGGCGCATAGTCGCGGCGCGGAAGTGCAACGTCCGCTCGCCACGGTTGTGATTGGCGGAATCATTTCGTCGACCGCGCTGACCTTGCTCGTGCTTCCAGTGCTTTATCGGACGTTCCACCGTAAAGAGCGCTCGCGCAGTGCTAGATCATTTGCCCGACACGACCTCGAGGAAGTGGATCGACAGGAATTACCAACTACCGTCGAGCATTCTTGAGCCTGCCTGCTTTCTTCGCATATCGTCTTTAGACAGCCTCGAGCGGCACGAATGTGTCAGGGCAAGTCTATGCTGCCATTCCAAATCATTCAGCCGGCTGCTTCGAAAAACAGCATTCCATGCGACGACTTCTGTCACTTATGTAAAAATCCATTTTGCTCAATCAAATTCGCTTGACGAATAGTTGACAAATAGACTGCGCTTCGATGCGCTTTCGTGCGTCGCGTGCACGAAGTTTATCGGCAGAAGATGCAGCGGCTTCTTCGTCAGCCGCGTTTCATAATTGTGTTTTTAATTCCACTGTTGCTGCTCGGCTTCGTTGCATTCAAGAGCATCGGCTCGGGATTT
>QHNJ01000075.1 GCA_003218395.1 Verrucomicrobiota bacterium | reverse complement strand
CCTCTTCACCTTCCAAAAGACCCTGAAAAAGTGAAACGGTTTCACTTTTGGGGTTCATCCTAAACAGCCGAAAAAAAGCGGGGCTGAGAGAGAGCGTCAACTCTCGCTAGCCCCTGCAACCGCCAACGCCTCGGCTTACGGTTGGCATGTTTCAGATAGCGGGTGTTTTCAGGGCATGGGATTTATACGAGGACCACACACCGTCATGCAGTGCTTTTACATGGGTTCCACGCGCACCAACAACGGCATTGGCAAGTGCAAGAGCAGCGAGGGGAAGGAATACGACTTACAGTTCTAGTAACCAACATCAACTCGGTGATGGCCACCGACCAAATCCCATAGCCACCGTTCCCATAGCCTACGAAGGCTAACATTCGTTGATACGTCGCCAGCTCATTTTCGTTGCCTCCGCTTGTCGTTACTCTAAAACCACCTCGGCACAAAAAGCAAAATACCGGCGATAGCGAGAAGCACCGCGCTCACGGACCATCCGAGGCCGAAAGGCAAGACATAAAAGGAAATCGCGAGGCCAATAATCACCACCGCAAGGAGTAGCGCAGCAAACCGGAGCCATAGGCGAAGCGAGAAAACCTCATTACGTGAGTGGCCGAAGAGAAACAACCAATCGCGCTCAGTGAACACCGGCTGTCCACGGAGGCGCCGCGCCAGCATCAAAACGCCAATCACGACGGGAATAAGTAACAGCCCGTTCGTTGCTTGCCAAATTAGATAGTCACCAAGCATGGGGCGGTGCCATTCCTACTACGATTCGTGTCCTGGCGGATACTTACGTTCGTGTCCCAAAAGATTCATCCAGAAACTCGCGCTTAGTCAGAGGCCAATCGCCTTCGCATATCACCCGAAGACCGGGGCGAGAGATATGGCTATTCGCGCTTCAACGAACTCAAAAGTTAATCGGTGCACTGTCCAGCGGGAAATAAATAGACAATATAATTGTTGTCGGATAGAACCAAATGAAAAAACTTATGATCACTAGCGCGGTTTTCCACCAGGTCATCACTTTTGTGCGTCACTCAAGTTATGCAGTTTTGCGGCGTCTAATTGAAGTATGCATGACGCGGGTTCTCACTAACTTTGCGTGACCTCCATGATGTCCCTTAATAGAACGACCCTTGAGCCTTGTCTCTTTCCAGCACAGCAGCCCCTGACGCATGTAATCAGGATGTAGCCCTAAAACCTCACAGATATTCTCAAAAGAAAAAAACCAATCGCTATCCTTGTCCAAAATCCACTCTTCCGCTTCTTGGAATAGTTTCTTTCCCCTCTCATCTTTTGCAAGGACATACTTCTGGAAATATTCAATGGCATTCTCCAGCACCGCCTGCATAAGCCTTTCTTCTCGCTCCCGGATGTCCTTCTTGGACAATCCTTCAAGAAGTCCACTGTCCACAGGATCGAATGAAGCCCATCCATTGTTATTGATGCGAGGTTTCTCATTCATCATTCTTAACCGTAGGGTCAACTTTTTTTACCTCCGTAGAATGGGCGCACCCCCCGCCGACGCCGAGACGAGTAGTCAAGCGATACTCGCGGACGTAAAAGTGCGCAAGTAGGTAGGAGGTGCACATGCGTCGATCAAAGCAAGGTCCGGACCTGCGAAAAAAACGCGTCAGTGATAGACAACAATGCCAACTAGGTAATATAGCGAACGGCAGGATTGTCTCGGTTTTAGGTGAGCTGTGGGTAATGGGCGAATTAGCCCGTCCTGCTTTAATTGCCTATCCAATAGGGCGAGCTAAATTCGAGGGGTCTGTTATCGGCAGGACTAGGTGATCCGTTGGTAAATTTCTCAATCGTTTGCTTTAAAGTCTGAGGCGAGACCGGTTTTAATAGGTAACTTACGATGCCCACTTTCAAAGCTTTTTCTCGCCATAGTTCGCACATCCATGCCGTCAGCGCGACGACGGGAATGTGAGAGGTTTTGGGATTCTGTTTAAGTGTCGCGGTTGTCTTGATTCCGTCGGCATCCGGCAGTTCCATATCCATGAAAATAAGGTCTGGCCCCTCGGCCTCGGCGAATGCGATCGCTTCTTTGCTGTTGCGGGCTTTTATGACCTGATATCCAATCGCTGTTACACGTAGACCTAGGATCTCAAGAGAGTCTTCGTTATCTTCCACAATAAGAATTTTTTTCTTCACTGGATCTTCCGTAAGTTATAAGTCTGAACCAACCGGCTTTTAGTTATTCTTTCGCCGCTGCTCTTTAATGCAAGGTACTCTTCGATTCCTCGCTGTATACGGCGGCTGTTTCGATGCCGGCCAATCCTGGGCATAACGACCAGGACAAACCAAAAGCCGCCAACGATGCACGACCCAATGAATAAATAAAAAATTTCTTCAGGCATTGCCATGCGTTTCGGTGGGAAGTTAGAGCAATGCGGAGGCCGGTAAGAAACGAGGGCGGGAACTGGGTAAATAAGGGCAGGCTTACCAAAAAGTGTCTAGTATGGCAGCGTCAGGATGCCCCAGTTCTATAGGTGAGGTGTGGCAACGGGCAAATTAACCCGCGAGTTATCAGCCCAACCGATGATCACGCGAGAAGGTGCCACAACAGAATATTGAACCCAACCAAACCTGCAAGCAGGACTAGACCGGAGATCGCGTACCTATAAGCAATCATCAGAAGCATGCTTTTCTTAATGGCTTCAAAAGGAATCAGCTTTTCCATGCCCCAGCGTGCGATCAGATAGCGCGCGGACTTTGGGAGGAAGCGTTTGCGCATACATCAGAGGGCTTGCGCCGCTCAGAAAATTTTCGTCTATCTCCGTTCGAACCGGCAAAAATGTGGTCCATACTTTCCAATCCTCATCCGAGATTGTCGGATACGGGATGGCCTCATTCGTATGACCGGTTCCCCCGCCAAGCGGCGGGTCCTCCAAGCGATAATTTTCAACGAACATATTCACCCCTCCTTTTGTTAATGATTATTTTGCGTTGGCAGTGATGTAAAATTTCAGATCTTTTAATTCTTCATACCTCCTTGCTTTATGCGCCTGTCGGTGGTCAAGGGTGCGCTGGCTCCGCTACAAAACCGTGTGTCGCGCCACTGGCATCGACATAGAGGCCCACGATTTGACCCCGATTGTTGATCCCGAAAGCATTCGTGGTAACGCTGTTCGGGAAATCAATGGTCGTGAAGGTGCCCCGTGACAGCAGAAAGCCATGTTCCCCACCACTAGCATCGACATAGGTGCCCACAATCTGACCCTGATTGTTAATCCCACCGGATGAGGTCCGGGTGCTGTTCGGAAAATCAAATGTAGTGAAGGTGCCCTCTGACAGCAGAAGCCCATGCTCCTCGAAGTTGGCATCGGTGAAGCTTCCCACGATCTGGCCCCGATCGTTGATCTCCTCGACCACAGTGCCGAAGCCGTCAGGGATATCGATGGTCGTGAAGGTGCCCCCTGATAGCAGAAACCCATGGAACATAGGATCGCCGAATGTTCCTACGATCTGGTCTTTATTGTTAATCCCGATGGCGTCGGTCCCGTCACTGTTCGGGACGTCAATGGTTGTGAAAGTGCCCCCTGACAGCAAAAACCCAAGCGGCCTACCACTGACATCACTATAGTTGCTCACGATCTGGCCCTGATTGTTGATCCCCAAGGCATTCGTGGTAACACTGTTCGGGACATCAATTGTCGTGAAGTCGAAGGAGGCAGGCCATGCTATCCGACGTTCCCCTGCCATGAAGCTCAGCAGGAGCACTACGAAGAACGCTCGTCGCATAAGGATCCCTCCTAAAGGTTATGAGATCCGCTGCCAGTGGAGCCAGTAGAGCCGCCCGGCAGAAACCAATAAACTCATCAGTGCGAAAGATCTTGTTTTTTCCTCCTTGATCGAAAATGACTGAGATGCCCAGAGGCAAAAAAGCCAGCTACATCCTTGGCGAATTCTTCGCAAAGATGGCTGGCTCCAAATTGTTCATGTTCCCCCTGAGGCATCCTGTGCCCTTCAAAGCTTCAAGCAGATCTGATCAAAGCTGGGGAAAGCTCTTATGTACTTCTATCGCTCGCTTTTAATAAACTTCCGAGAGGTATGTCAATAGGCTTGAGAGAGCGCGGTATCAACGGGGTCTCTATCCAGTGGTTGCAGGGTTAAATTGATCGATGCCTCAGTCGGATGCAAATCCACCCCAAGTCCTTGTTGGCTCGAGTACTACAAGCGGCCAGATGGCTATGTGACGGTCCCTGGGGCGTCGCTCAGCGTCGCGGCGGATGGCTATACGATCGAAGGGTTAGGTCACGCCGCAATTTGATCAAAGTCAGAGGATTGATATTGTCTTAGAGCCTTCAGTCGACGTTGGAGATAGGTATTCTCCGGCCACTTCCAGCTACGCAACGACAGCCATTCCCCAGTATATGGTGCTCCGTTCACTTTGCTTTGTGAAAAGACAAGCTGCCAAAAAGTGGGCTTTCCTAAGTCAATTGTCTGAGCTTTCATAATGCGATACTCCTTTGTATCGTCTAATTATTCTCTACCAAAACCCCGTGTTGTTTCGAATTTGTCTCAACTCCATTCCCTTTT
>QHNJ01000074.1 GCA_003218395.1 Verrucomicrobiota bacterium | reverse complement strand
TGGATCTTGGAGGTATTGGACCAGAATTGATTTACCGCGTAGCGGAACAATTTCGAGCGCGTCGATTGGATATGTTCGCCGATGGCTTGCAGGATTGGATCGGTCTTAGCGAAGCAAATTTGTTTGGCGGACGGCACGAGCCTGAAGGACTAAAAGGTCAGTGCCGTGTTGCTGCACTGGTTCAGTGTGATAATGGTGCCCCGGCAGCGCGGGTTTTCGGTCAGGCATCCAAACATGGGCAGTCAATTCCGAAGACACTGGTGATTGTCGATCCAACTGGAGTGGTTCGCGGAGTGGCACGCTCTTCTGCACCGGTATGCCCATTTATTAATCGCTCGTTTTACCTGGGTAAATTGCCTGCCAAGATTACTGCCAACTGGTTTGTTGGCTATATACGGGATTACGATCCGCAACTGGACTACGCAGTGCGCAGCGCGGACAATGGAGCTCTTTCTGAGGAGAAGATTCCCGTGAAGCTTCCAGTTACCAAGCCTGCCAAACCGTGAGTAACACCACGCTGTTTCCTCAGTATGCCACGGTGAACGCGATTTGCTAAACGAGTTCCTTAAAGAGCATCGCAAGGTCGACGAGCAGGAAGCGACCATTACCCAAGTAAAATCTACTGCGGCAAAGCAGGAAGCGACCATCACCGAGCTAAAGTCAACGGTGGCCAAGCAGCAGAACGGAATGGAGGTTCTCACAGCAACCCTGAAAAGCAGGCCTCGCAAATCCAAAAGGTGAGCGCAGAGCTCGAAGCGAGGAAATCTTCACCGCAAATCGTCCTCAACAATCAGTAAGGGTGCAGTGAACAAATAACGGGCTTGCGCCTGCACAATCTAAGATTTGCTTATCGGGATTCTGCGGCCCCTATCCAAGGCCGGCAGATTCAAATGTCAGAATGTATAAACACAAGTCCATTTCGCTTCCTCGGCTGCTATCGACAAGCTCGTTGTCAAGGCATAGGGGCTACGCGACTGAAACCTCGCCTCAGGAGCCGAGCTACAGCCCGAACGCGTAGAGCTTGCCGTCCCAGGCGCCTACGAAGACCCGTCCGTTGACCACCATCGGCGCCCCAAATATTGCGCCCCGGATCGTCGAACCGCTCGACCAGAGCCGCCTGCCGGTTATCGCATGGAAGGCCAGGAGCTGTTTGCCTGGCCCGTCTCCGTAGTAAACTACGCCTCCGGCAACAGTCGGCGGCGAGACCGACGCCAAATTCGGTCCTACCTCCACCTGCCAGGCGAGTTCGAGTTGGCCGTCTGGCTCCACTTCAAAGGCCACCATGCCGTGCTCAAACTCGCCCGAATCCGAGTCCGACGAGTTACCGATGTAGAGCATATGCGTCGTGTCGGACCACGCCGGAATGCCGTTGAACTGGTCGTCGCTGATGTTCGCGACCTGCAGCCGCTGGGTGGGGCCTGCCGAGACATTGCCACGTTCGTAGGTAACCAGAACACCCGTTTTGTTCTTCGCGGCGACCATGGGAGAGCTGGGTGGCCCGTAGAGAATGGGAGTTGCCCCGAAGTCCACGTCGCTACCTGTTAACCCGGGGTAGTTCGAACCGAGCACGCGCAGAGCCGATGAGAGCTCGACCACGTCTTCACAATATCCGAAGTTCTCCGGGTTGGTCAACGCGTTGCCTGTCGCAGCAAACACGTGGCCGGTTGCAGGGTCAATCGAGACACCGCCGGGTCCCCAGACGCCGCCGCCGTTAACGCTGCGACCGGCCGGAAAGAATGCTCGCACCACTTCTTGGTTGGCGATATTGATGGCAACCACCCCGCCGTGATACGGCGGGATGTCGCAGTAGCTGGCGATCTCCGCGTAGGCAATGCCGTTGTTGACATTGACCGCCCCATACGTGTGCTCGTGGGCGGGGTCGGTCGTGACAGCCACCGGCCAACCCGAGAGCGTATCTCCTGTCGACAGATCGAGGGCGTACATATTCCCGTCGCCGCCCACCACAAACATCCGATTGTTGGCCCGATCGAGGAACGGTGAACCGCTCACCCCGAAAATACCGCCAGGCACGTCGCCGCAGCGGGTCTGCTGCGATCCGAGATTCCGGTGCCAGACCATTGTCCCTGAGGTCACGTCAATCGCGTAGAGGTCGCCATGCTCGGCCCCCATGTAAACGAGGTCCTTCCGTGATCCATTAACGATCACGCCGGCCGCCAGGACTGGCTGCATGATTGTCACCGCGCCCAGATCAAAGCTCCACAGCATGTGGAGGCCACCGACCGTGGAGGGTGTGATGATTGACTCAAAAGGGTTCTCGCCGGTCCGTTGCAGGTTGAAGCCGAACGTCGGCCAGTCAGTGGCGGCAGCCGGACTTGCACCGACTGTCAGCCCTAATGCGGTGAGCGCCATGAGCGAGGCTCGCAGAAGCCTCGCAGGTGTTCGGGATCGAGCGGTCGATGTCCCCGGGTCAGACGAATTTTTCATGGTCGCATTTGTACGGGCGTGCATGTCGAAAAGTCAAGCAAATATCGCGCATGCCGTGTCGTGATCATCACGTTTGGCTTGATTGAGATTTGGCGCGACATACTCGCGAACACGTTTCTCAATTCGACTCCGCCTCTCGGTGTGCTTCAGCGTTACCCAGATCGCTATGAATTCCACGTCACCGATTTCTTTCGAAGATCTAGTGAACTTGGAAGCCGTTCACGCACTGCTGACACGATTTGGCCATCCGGACGTGCAGTTCGTGGTCAACGGTTTCGCCCGTGCCACTGATGGCGACTTTTTCAGCCGAAGATATCTGCTCGCCAACACCTATTCCAAATCGCTGCTTCGGACAGTGGCGCAGCAATGGACGGCGATACATCAGAACGTTCACTATTTTCCCAGCTGCGAAATAGTCCTGAACCCAGATCGCGCAGCAAGATTTGCGGCACATAAACACGTATGTGAGTTAGCCTTCAAAAGGTTCGTTGCTGCTGCACTTTCTCGCGAACGTGTCAACAGGGCGCTTATTCAACCCTTCTAACGTCTCTAATTTTCGTGGCGTTCCGAGAGCGCTGCGTCCGCAGTACCGACGCAGATTTGCAGGACATGGAGGAAGTCAGATACCGACTCTTGCTTAGGAAGACATCGTCTTAATTTTTTTCGCTTGCTGGCGCTTGTGCCTCCTCGGGTTTCAACAGGGATTGCCTCATCTGAAACCGCCTCCTGCTCCGCTTTTATCGCCCAAATTGCTTCGATTCGCCAGCAGTTAAGTACAATCTGGTATTCCCTCTATTTTAGAGATTCTTTTCATCTATATGCGAAATATACTTTAACGTAGATAACCGCCTCCAGATTGCCAGCCTTTGTCGAAATCGACTTGCAAAACTCCGACGGCGCCGCTATCTGGAAGCCTGATCTAAGACACGTAAAAGGCGCCGGAGCGCAGCACATTTATGGCGATGTTCCCGACTACGTGTGGCGACTGCCAGCCTGTCGGGCGGGCGCTGCCAGATGTCCGCTACGAGCTTGTCAATTACTCGAGTTGTTGATCCTACCTGGCAGTTGAGCTTTTCGGTACTTTAAAAATGTCTCCATAATTCCGATGACGACAGTTCCCAAGAGAAGCTTCGCAACCGCGCCGTTCTTAGTCGGCACGTTGCTGCTGCTCTGCGCTTTGACGTTCTATTACTTTGCAGTGCTCAAAATTGGCTATTGCAAAAGCTGGCTAGTGGATCTCGGTCACGCGGATGCGTCAGAATACTTCGCACAGCCAAAAGCGCTACGGAAGGACGGATACCCCTACCTGATTCCTGTGCGAATTCGAATTACTAACCCTGGGAAACCGTGAGCGAGACCGTGGAAGAACAACAGATGCGGATTGCTCCGAAATCCATTCCTTCCGCCACGAACAGCAAATGGTGGCTCTTCTGCTTGGCAATCGTAGTTCTTAAATTCTTGCTCTTGGCCCTCGATCCATTACCGAAGCTGTATCTGGGCCATTCGATCAGCTATATCTGGACGGCCATCTTCGGGTGGATCCCCGAAGATCGCTCCTTCTTCTACGGTTACGTCATTCGGTGGTCGTCCGTTTGGACCGGGAGCCTGACCTCGCTTCTGATCGTTCAGGTATCTCTTAGCGTTGTCATCGCAATAATTGTAGCATGGATTTGCCGAGCGATTTTTGATCTTCCAGGCAGACTCGCTTATCTGTTTGGTTTCCTCTGTTCGATCGATCCGCTCCAGCTGGCTTGGGAGCGGTATGTAATGACTGAGACCTGCAGCCTTTTCTTTTATGCTTTAGTGCTGCAGCAGTCCTTCGTCTATTTACGAGATCGGCGACTCATAACCTTACTGCTCATTCAAATTTTGTCGGTAATCACGATCGGATTCAGGATGAGTTTCCTAATCGTTATTCAGGCCATGGCGGTGGCATTGCCATTGATCGCTTTCCTCGCGGGAACCGAGCCAACCGAAACCGCTACAGCCGTTCGTTTATGGCGGCTTCAATTTCTCAAGCGCGCAGTTTTTTGGCGGCACCTTGCTGCCAGTCTCGTCACGATGTTTCTGCTCGACCAAGGGTACCAGCACGCATATGGTTTTGTATCAGACCGCGAACCTGCTCACCTCTACGGCACTGGATACTTTCTGCTATCAATCTGGGCGCCGGCTCTCCAGCCGCAGGATGCTGCCGATCCCCGGCTCGCGGAGATTATCAAGCATGGTAGCGAATTCAAGTTGAGAGATATTTCGCTCCGTAATGCGCAACGGTTTGCGCCCGGTCATCTTATAGACCGCTGGCTTCGCGCTGAGACAGACCGGCGCAAGTCGGGCAAAATAGCTACCCGCACCGCCCTTAACGCACTTCAGCGCGATCCAGCGGCTGTCATTAGCCTCGCGGCGAAGACGTATTTCGCCTACTGGAGCGGTCGATCGGTACGAAAGATTGCTAAAGCAGATCTTAAGATCGGAGCGTTCCCTCCAGATTCTGGATTCAAAATATTGGCCGAGCGATTCAACTGGGCGGCTCGCTCTCAGCAGCAGACACTAACCACGTGGTATTACGTCGCTGGGTCCCCCTACTTTTTGCTGGTGCTGCTTTCACCGCTTCTATCGCTGGTGCTCCTCTTTATCGCGCGGAACAAGGCGCATGCCTTGTTGCTGTTTGTGCACACGACGGTGCTGTTCGCCGGGACGTTCCTACTTTCTCTTTTTCCAGTCCCGAGGTTTCTGCACCCATTGTCACTCCTTACACTGCTAAGTCTTGCGCTAGCAATGAAGTCATTGCTTGACTGGCGAAGCACGGCCCAAGGCGAAGGCGTCGTTTGGTTGAGGCGCGAATGGTGCGCGCAGACTTCGAAAGATTGATGCTAAGGGACAGAGGATTGTAGTCGTAATGCCGGCATTTAACGCCGCGCGAACGTTGCGTGAGACTTACGATGAATTTATGGCGCAGGGAATTGTCGATCTTGTGATCGTGGTCGACGACCCGAGCCAGGATGAACCCGTGGCGATCGGGCGAACGTTGTAGGAAAATGCCGACTTCGTAGATTCTATGGCCCGTACGGGGCGAGCTTCGCAGTAATTTTCGGCTCACGGCAATTTTAGATCCTGAGGACCCTTAATCGCGAGATAGACGAGGCGCTTCAGTTCCCATCGCCCGCGTGTGCACGAGCGAGAGCAGCGCCAGTAGTGCAAAGATCGCCGTGAAGAACACGAAGGGCCGTTCCTCTCGCACCAGCTTCGCGATTGCGAAAAGAATGCGAAAGCCATCTCGCCATGTATTCAGCTTGCTGACAGAGCCGTGCCGCCGTTCGGTGTACCATGTGTCCATCTCTGCAATTGGCATCAGAAGGCGCCCCGCATGCACTGCCAATTCGGTCTCAATGCTAAAGCCTTCCGCAGTGACGGGGAAAGATTTCACGAATCGCCGCGACATCACGCGATAGCCGGTCAACATATCGGCAATCTTCAGCCTGAACATCATTACAGCGAGGGCGGTCAAAAGTCGATTCCCAAGAACGTGACCTGCCCGATAGGCGCTACCTCCGACTGCAACGCGCCGGCCGGAAACGACATCGAGCCCGTCATCCACAAGTTTTCGAATAAACGAAGGCGCTATCGCCGCATCGTTCGTGTCGTCGCCGTCCACCAGAACGTACACGTCGGCCTCCACGTCCGCAAACATGCGACGCACTACGTTGCCTTTGCCTAGCCGCATTTCGGTGCGTACCACAGCGCCAGCGTGCCGTGCTACTTCATTGGTGTTGTCCTTTGAATTGTTGTCGTACACGTAAATGTCGGCGAGCGGCAGCACCGCTTTGAAATCACTTACGACTTTGGCGATCGTCACTTCTTCATTGTGGCATGGAATGAGTATGGCGATACGCGCAAATTCGCTCATTGCTCGGCTTCTGCTCCTCGTTTGATCGGATGATAAATGATGCGGTCCACCGTTTGAGAAACCATCTCTTCCAGTACAGCGCGCGTACCCACTCCCGAGCAATCGTCCACTACAGGAATCTCCTTGTTCTCAGTTGGAGCAGAGCGAACCGCCTCGGCGATCGTTTCGATCGTATTCTTCTCGTTGAAGCAGGGGATAACGATTGAGATTTTCATCTTCTCAGGAAATCGGCGTGGAACTTCACCGTGTAGACGTGGCACCTGTTTCCGTTCGAACCACCCCTTGCGCGACTGCCAGATTGAATTTGTTCAGGGCCTTACCTTTGTGAATCCAGGATCCAAAGACTGCTGCGAGTCGTATGGGGGTAGCCGCCGCGGGTTGCAAACGCATTTCGGATTAAACGTTATTGCGCTGCGCAGCCCCGTCGATGAAAAAATTTCGCTTGAAAGGCAAATAACCATTCGATATGGATCGACTCTCATGACCTGTGACAGAAAAGTTCTTTTTTTACTGGCTCATCAAGACGATGAAATTTTTGTGGCAACTCGAATCTCATTTGAGCTCAGCCGTGGTAGGTCGCCGTATTTGGTTTACTTGACCAATGGAGCTTCAACTGCGCAAAACGTCGCAGTTCGAGACCACGAAAGCCGCATGTTTTTAAGGCACCTTGGAATTGCCCCGAAGCAGGTAGTTTTTCTCGGCAGTGAATTCCAAATCCCTGACGGCCACCTTGTCAATCGTTTCGAAGAGTGCTTCGAGCTGCTGCTCGAAAAGGTCGAAGGACATATGTTTCAAGAAATCTATGCTCCCGCTTGGGAAGGAGGACATCAAGATCACGATGCGGCGTTTCTCATCGGCCTCGCCCTTGCTCGCCGCTTGGGACTCGAAATCTGCTTCTGGCAGTTCTATTGTTACAATGGCTTCAACACGCGCGGCCGTTTTTTTCGGGTCATCCATCCCCTTCCAAAGAGAGTCGAGCGACGCGAGCGAAGGTTTACGCTCTGTGAAGGATTTACTGTCTTAAGATCCATTGTATTTTTCAAAAGCCAGAAAAAAACATGGCTGGGCCTACTTCCGCAAACTGTTATCTACCTTCTGTTTCTTCGAACCGAAGTGTTCCATCGGGGCACGGGTGAACAAGTTGCGGCGCCGGCCCATAAAGGTCGCCTTCTGTACGAGCGGTGGAAAAGAATGTCATATGGTGATTTTGAAACAAAGGCACGTAAATTTCAGAGGGATTTTATCATGCCCACGATGCCTCGCGCCGATGCTGAGTCGAACGGATCATGACCTTTATTGCTCTTCGAAGCTAGTTGGCGATGTAGCGAAAACCACACCCCGAGTGTTCGCGTTTCAAAGAGCTCTAAACCACGGCGAAGATAAAGGTCAGATCAATCAAGACGTTATCCGGGAGACCGCCTATCTTCCATCCATCTACGTCCGGCAGTGCTTCCTGAGAAACGCCGTGCGCGGGTTTGGTCATGAATCGCTAAATGGTTCAAGAGAAGGGACGGTTGCGACCTGACTAAGAGTTTGAGCCCTCTCGTCCGATGCCTGTGCAGGTTATCAAGAACGGCGATGCGCGCCAGCACACCTGAACTCCCCTCACGTGAAGGTCCCGCAGGAAGATGGCTTTACGACAACCGGGGCAAGTACCGGTTTCGATTGGCCTCTCACCTGTGATCGGGTCGGCGAACAACCTCATATAGCTCATAAATCTTCTCGCCTCCAAACCAAAATTCTTTTGCCAAGCGAGACTCCAGCTCTGGGTGAGTTGTCAACGAAGCGAAAAAGTTTCGCCGAGTCTCGGGAAACA
>QHNJ01000136.1 GCA_003218395.1 Verrucomicrobiota bacterium | reverse complement strand
CGGTCACACGTCCATCAAACGCGTGATCGTTTTTCGCCGCGCAGGAAACGAAATTCACATGGAAGAAGGCCGCGATGTGTGGTGGCATCGGGAACTAGAGTACGTCGGTGCCAACTGCCCGCCAGCGTCGCTCGACAGCGAGCATCCGCTCTATCTTCTCTACACGAGCGGCTCCACTGGGAAACCGAAGGGAATTTTGCATACGACAGGCGGTTATCTCGTCGGCGTTTATTCGACCATGAAATACGTCTTCGACATTCGCGACGAAGATATTTTTTGGTGCACCGCTGACGTCGGCTGGGTTACCGGCCACAGCTATATTGTTTATGGTCCACTGGCGAATGGTGCGACGACCGTTATGTACGAGGGCGCGCCGAACTGGCCGCAGCCCGATCGCTTCTGGAAAATCATCGAAGAATATCGCATCAACATTCTGTATACGGCTCCGACGGCGATCCGTGCTTTTATTCGCTGGGGGGACGATTGGGTGACGAAACATGATCTCTCATCACTCCGCCTGCTCGGCACAGTGGGCGAACCAATCAATCCGGAAGCATGGATGTGGTATCACAAGAAGATCGGCGGCGGTCGGTGTCCGATTGTCGATACGTGGTGGCAAACCGAGACCGGGTCGATTCTGATTACGCCTCTTCCCGGTGCGATTCCGACGAAACCCGGCAGCGCAACGCTCCCATTCTTCGGTGTCGATCCAGTCATTGTCGATGAAAAGGGACACGAAGTCGGAACGAATGTTGGCGGTAAACTAATCATTCGCCGGCCCTGGCCGGCGATGTTACGAACGATTTACGCCGACAAAGCGCGCTATCGACAGCAATACTGGCGCGAATTTAAGGGCAATTATCTCACTGGCGACGGTGCACGCCGCGATGAAGACGGCTACTTCTGGATCGTTGGCCGAATCGATGACGTTCTCAACGTCGCCGGCCACAGGCTTGGCACGTCAGAAATTGAGAGCGCGCTTGTCAGTCATCCGCGAGTCGCTGAGGCAGCCGTGGTCCCCAGGCCGGATGAGTTAAAGGGTCAGGGAGTCGTCGCCTTTGTAACGCTGAAAACAGGAGTTGATGCCACCCGTGACCTGAAAGAAGAACTGCGCGATCATGTCGGCGCGCACATCGGCGGCATCGCGAAGCCGGACGAAGTTCGCTTCGCCGAAGCGCTGCCAAAGACGCGCAGCGGGAAGATCATGCGACGGCTTCTCAAGGAAATCGCAAGCGGCGCCAAGGTCACCGGCGACACAACCACGCTGGAAGATTTCAGCGTCCTGGCGAGATTGAGCGAATCGGAAGAGTGATCTTTGTAGCAGCGCTTTATGCGCATCACTTTTCTCTACGAGCAATGTCGCATTCCAATTGATAATGCAAGCGTGAATGCTTTTCGGGGCCGCTCGAACTTTTTGGATTTGTTGCCACAGCAAATGAGATAGCATTACGCCGTGAGTTTTATCCGCACAGGCTTTCGCGAGATCGCGTTGAAAGTTAAGCGCCAGCGAACGCGGATGGCGCTGCGTTACGAGAGGCGCCTCCTCCAAAAAAGTGAAATAAATCTCGGACGCGAAGGCACCACGCAAGCGGCCAATTTTCCTGAGCTTCGCAACGAAATCGTCGCACTCAAGAAGCTGGAGCAGGAACAAAAAGAAGTCGCGCTCCGGATCGCGCAGATCGAAGAAGGGATCAAAAAGATCGAGCAACAGCGGCAACAAAACACGCGCGACCAAAATGCCGCCATTGCGAAGCTGGAGGCGGAGAAAAAGCCGCTCCTCCAGCAGCGCAATCAGGCGAAGAGTGCTGCCGACGTTTGCGAACGTGAATTAGCCACCGTGGAGCGACGCATCCAGGAAAGCGAAGCGACCGATCGTGATCTCTTGAAACAACTGTCTAATCTGCGTGCGGTAACTCCGCCGCCTCCAGACTTGGAAACCCGATCAGCAAGCATCAGCGCGCGGCGCGCCCGTCTCCCGGAAGAGCGCGCCGAACTTGTCCGGGCGCGCCTGGGCAGCACAGATGCAGCGCGCCTGGCCAGGGAGAAGTTAACGGCGGCAGAAGCCGAACTTTCGGTCGTGGAAAAAAACATAGAGCGAGTCCGGGGTGAATTTGAAGCGCGCGACCGAAAGCTGAACAATGACATCCGTGGCCAACAGGAAGCGGTCCGAGAAGCGCGGGCACACCATCAGACAGTCGAGGAGCGAAAAAATCCCGCCTATTTGAACATTGGACGTCATCTGGTTTCCCAGCGCATTGCTCCACCGAATGCGTCGCATCTGTTGACCGCAGCGCTGCGCCGCCGCGATGCGGTGGATCGACTTTTGCAACACAGAGCAGAACTAGCGTTGCTCTCCAGCCAGATCGATAAACAAGAACTGCGGAAATTCTACTTCAGCGTCATCTCGGCCCTCGCACTACTGGCGGTCATCCTGCCTCTTACGTTCCAATCTCCGCGCAAACGCGAATGGTTACCGCAAGAGACGGAGACCATTTTGTCGATCAATACCGACCAATTCGAACGCGCGGATCTTCCCAAGCGCTGGCGCAAAGACCAACCAAAAATCTGGCCAAAACTCTGGTCAGGGTTGATCGGCGCTGCCGCATCAACTCCGGGATTGAGTTTGCCTCGCGACGTAGTGCGCATCACTCGTGCTGCATCCACGGATGAGTCTGGGAGAACGCGAGAGTTTGTCTTGGTCGAGGCTCGCCGCGATGTCTCCCGCGCGGTTCGGGCCATCACAGGCGACAAGACCTTCGAAAAGCGTACTATCAGCGGTTTGCCAGTTTGGGAACGGCCCCCGGACTTTGCCGTCGCCCGTGTGGGACCGGCGACGCTGGCCGTCGGAGCGCTCAATGAAGTTGACGAATTAGTTTTCGTTCGGCTCGGGATGAAGCCGGACCTCAAAATCACGGGTCAACTCTTCGACCGTTTCCAGACGCTCGATCGCGAGAGTGCGCTGCGACTTATCTCGCGCAACCCGCCCGATCTCTCACACGTTTTCCATCCAATCTTTGCGCGCGAACTGCTCGACGTTTCACATTTGCTTGGTCTTGCACTTTCGTTGCAAACCCCGGTGAAAGCGAAATTGCTCTTGAAATTAGATTCGCCCGAACGTGCAGCCGAGCTCACCCGTAATTTACACGACGCTCCACAGCAGTGGCTGCGTTTGTCGGACTCTCAATTGCTGCTCTACTCCCAACCACCGGAGACCCAGAAACAAGGCACCTCGAACCTGGAATTGCGTTTCACCGTCCCGGAGGATAGCGCTCGACTTCTGCTCGAGCGCATCGCAAAAACGGACGCTGCGGAAATGACAACCCCTTGATTGGTTAGGTAAATGAGGTGCTTCAATGTTCGCTTGATTACATTTGCTGTGATGACAGCGGCGATCAAGTCCGCGGCTGCGCAAGCTGCGATCCCGCTGGTCGATATTAAATCTGTTGACCCAACTATCCTCGTCGAATTGCGCTACGCTGGGCGGCATAATCTTACAGGGCATCCATTATATCCGCCCGGGACACTCGCCCTCTCTCGTCCGGAAGTGGCGTCGTGTTTGGCTGTAGCCCAGGCCTTTCTGCGGCGCTACCAATATCGACTGAAAATCTGGGACGCGTATCGTCCGTCGTCTGTGCAGGTGAAGCTTTGGCAGGCCTCCCACAACAATGACTATGTCGCCGACCCTGAAACCGGCGCCGGCTCACTGCACAGCTGGGGTGTCGCAGTCGATGCCACCCTAATCGATACGTGGAATCGTCCCGTCAGCATGCCTACAGACTTTGATGATTTCACCCCGGCTGCGATGTGGCATTACGTAGGCGCCGATCCCGCCATTCGCTCGCATTTACACTTGCTGCAGAGAACAATGCGAGATGCCGGTTTTTACGGACTACGCACCGAGTGGTGGCATTTCACGATCGCTGATTGGCAAAAATATCTGCCGCCCGAGAGGGCAAAGCGTGCCGCACAAGTTTTCGGAACCCACTGGCAGGGCAAATTATGATCGACACGTTGCTTCGACACTTGCGGCAACCGGAATATATCCACGTATTGATCAATCCATTGCCGATTTATGGATTGCTCATGGGTTGGATTGGACTGGTCATCGCTCTTTCTTTGAAGAGCCGCCACGCTCAAGTCGCAACGTTAGCGCTGGTGCTCATCACCTCTGCCTCGGCCTGGCCGGCCTACGAATTTGGAGAACAAGCTTACGACCGGGTCCTTTCGATGGCGGACGAAGACGGGAAAGCGTGGCTCGATGCGCACCAGGATCGCGCCGAAGACCTGATCTGGATTTTCTACGCGCTCGCAGCTTTGAGTGCCATCGCAATCGCAGCACCGATGAAATGGCCGAAATCGTCTGCGCCGCTGGTTATCGCGGTGATTCTCTTCGGCGCGGTGACTCTGGGGATCGGCGGCTACATCGCATACGCCGGCGGCAAAATTCGTCACCGCGAATTTCGGAACGAACGAGCGCCTGCGAAAAAACCAGACGAGGAACATTAGTCCCGCAAGAATCGACATCTTGTTGGAATAATTGTGGTGACTACCGATTTTGAGCGTGCTGAGCAAAACGTCGAAACGCGCAGCGAATCCCTCAAGAAACCGCTCGGCCTTTTCGATCTCGTTTTGACGCAAATTCTCTTTGTCGTCGGCTCGAGCTGGGTCGGCGCCGCGGCGAAGCTCGGACAAGCGCACCTTTTCTTTTGGCTCCTCGCCATTTTGCTTTTCTACATTCCGCAGGCCGCGGTCGTGATTTATTTGAGCAATCGGATGCCACTCGAAGGCGGCATTTATCAATGGGCCAAGCTCGGCTTCAACGAGTTCGCCGGATTTATTGTCGCCTGGAATCTCTGGCTGCTTTCGATCACGGTCATCGCACTCGGCGGAATGTTCACGACCACTAACATCTCTTACGCGATCGGCCCCGGCGCCGCGTGGATGCCGGACAGCAAGTGGTGTGTCTCCTTCATTAGCACGGCGCTCGTCGCCGGCCTCGGCTGGGCTTGTGTCCGCGGTTTGTCCTTAGGTAAATGGCTCCACAATCTCGGTGCCTTTGCGATGCTCGTCGTTTATGCGGCGCTGATTTTGTTGCCGCTGCTTGGCCTCGCGCGCGGCGAATTGAAAGCCTATCAGCCGCTTCAACTCGCGCTGCCCGCGATGTCGATCTTCTACTGCTTCAATATCTTCAGCAAGCTCGCGGTCGGCGCGCTCAGCGGATTTGAATACGTAGCAATTCTCGCCGGCGAAACGCGCGCCCCCGCGCGTGACATCGGACGCTCGGTTCTCATCGCTTCGCCGGTGATCGCGCTGATGTTCATTCTCGGTACGAGCTCGGTGCTCGCGTTCATCGGCAACAATCCGATCAATCTCATTGGTCCGGTGCCGCAAACCCTGCGACTCGGGCTACGTTCCTTTCCAATCGCAGGCGCCATCGCGTCGATTGGAATTTTGTTAATGACCGCGCGATCGATCTCTTCGACCAGCGTTCACGTAACCGGCAGCTCACGGTTGCCGATGGTTGCGGGATGGGATCGACTGCTGCCGAATTGGTTTTCCCGTTTGCATCCGCGATACAAAACGCCAGTCAATTCCATCATCTTCGTCGGCGCGACCACACTTCTCATCGCGATCGCCAGCCAGATCGGTGCCGGAATCCAGGAAGCGTTTCAACTCGTCGATAACGCCGCGAATGTTTTCTACGGCATCGTTTACTTCACGATGTTCGCAATACCGATCTTTGGCGCGGGTGCGATTCGTTCGGGCGCTCCGATCTGGTTGCGCATTGCGGCGATCTGCGGCGCTGCTGTCTCGCTGTCCGCGATTTTTTTCACCATCTATCCGATTATCGACGTGCCAAGCCCGTTAAGCTTCGCCGTGAAGATCATCGCCGTAACCGGAATCGCTAACGCCACTGGCGTCGCAATTTATCTCGTTGGCAAGAAAGGTCGGCGCGGCTAGCCACAGTTCTCGACAACCCAGCGCAAATATTTGGGCAAGCCGCTGGAGACCGGAACAAAAATCATTTCTGGAACTTCGTAGGGATGAAGCGAACGCAGTTTTTCTTGAAACGCTGATTGTCGATCTTCGCTGAGCTTGAAAAAGACCAGTATTTCGCTTCCGGTTTCGATTTTGTCTTTCCAGCGATAAATCGATTCGACCGCCGGCAAAATATTTGCGCACGCCGCGAATTTTTCGGTGACGAGCTGATTCGAAATCCGGTGCGCGGTCTCGCGATCCGGAAACGTGCTTAGAATGAGAACAATTTTCTCCGCCATTGTCAGGCAGGAACCAAGGCCTCCCGTCTGCAAATCCAACCGCCGCCGATCACAACGTCGCCATCGTAAATCACCGCGGCTTGTCCGGGCGTTACCGCGCGCTGCGGCTCACGCAATCGAATCCGTGCCCGATTATTTTCCAGCGGCGTCACAGTCGCAGGTGTGCCCGGATGGCTGTAGCGAATCTTCACGGTAAGATCGACATCTTCGCTCGGCAGATCGCGCTCGATCCAATTTGTCCGGTCAATTTCGAATTCATCGCAAACCAAATCGGGCGCGTCGCCGACAGTCACGCGATTTGTTTCGGGATCGACATCGACAACGTAACGCGGCCGCAGCGATCCGCCCGGAAGTCCTTTGCGCTGGCCGATTGTGAAAAGCTCAATGCCGTTGTGTTCGGCAACGAAGTTCCCATCGGCATCGTAAATCTCGCCGCGATGAAACTCATTTTCTCCGAGGTGCGATCGCAAAAATGCTTTGTAATCATTGCCCGGCACAAAGCAGATTTCCTGACTGTCGATCTTGTCGGCGACTTTCAGACCTAGCGAGCGCGCAATTTCGCGAATTTGCGGCTTGGACATTTTGCCGAGCGGCGTGAGCGCGCGCCGCAATTGTGTCTGGCGCAAGCTGAACAGAAAATAGGACTGATCTTTGCGCGGATCGACGCCCTTTCGCAGCACGGCGCGATTGGAGTGATGCTCGATGATCGCGTAATGGCCGGTAGCGATATAATCGCAGCCCAAGGCCGCCGCTTTGCTCCAGAGATTACCGAACTTGATCTTTTCATTGCATATCACGCATGGATTCGGCGTCCGACCGGCCTGGTACTCGCTGGAGAAATAATCAATCACGAGGCGCTCGAACTGGTCGGCTTCGTCCACCACGTAATGTGGAATACCAAGGGAATGCGCAACGCCGCGTGCATCGGCCACCGCTTGCGGACCGCAACATTTGTCTTCCGCGCGCGAGATGCAGTCCTGCGGCCAAACCTTCATGGTCACGCCGATGACCTCGTAGCCCTGCTCGCGCAGCAAATATCCCGCCACGCTGGAGTCCACCCCACCGCTCATACCAAGCAAGACACGTTGTTTCTTTCGATTCATTTCGAGACGACCAACTTCGATGAAGAGATGCGTGAGTCAACGTTTCCGGCCAGCCTATGCTGCCCGGAAAGGAGCTCTTTGGATAACAGAGCGGCTACCGTCTCACCGGGGCGCTAACGAAGGGGCTTCCGCGAAGAGTGAAACGCCATGGCAAATCCGCGGAACGCGTGATACCGATGCGTTTATCTGCCACAACATCGAGCCGCCTCAGGCGTGCTTCTGCATTGGAGGCAAAACAGTGTCGCGGGTCGGCACACAAATTCATTTCGTGCTGGCGATCGGTAATGCCGAGCGCCTGCGTGAGCTTGCCCGGTCCTGAGCAGAGTCGTTTCACGCCATCGAGTTTTCGACGTTCTTTCATCCGCTCGATTCCGGCTCTCGGTTCCAAGGCACGAATCAAAACGAAACCATCCGCGTCTCCTTTCACCAGCACATTCAGCATCCAGTGCATCCCGTAATTGAAATAGACATAAGCGGCGCCTGCCTTATTTCGCTCGATAAAGGCGCGCGTGCTGGGACGCATGAAGGTGTGGCAGGCCTCGTCATTTATTGCATTGTAGGCTTCTGTCTCAACGATCACACCTGAGCAATCGCCCCAAATCAATTCCGCACCAATCAACTCACGCGCGCACGTGATGGGGTCACGTTTAAAAAAAGACACGTGGATAATCTTGTTCACCCTCTCACCCTAGCCGGCCCATTCGTTTTTGAGAGCAACCTGATCCTATGGCTTGTAGTAAACTGAAATCGTGACTTTGCTCTCAACAGGTTTGCCGTCCCGGAATGCCGGAATAAATTTGGCGCCGCTGAAATCGGATATGGCTGCTTGCCCGAAGCCAAGATACGGCGGCTCCTCGGAGAGAACCTGCATGCTCTTCAGATTCCCACCAGTATCGACATTGAGCGCCAACTCAGCAACTCCAGTCAGTTGCACCGTAGTCCCTGTGTCAGGATAACGTATGCCGGTAAATTTTGAGTCCTGCCCAACATATGGTTGTGGATCGATGAAATCGTTTTCCTTTTTTAGTTCATCCAGTTGCTGATTGGAGAAAATGCGCAGTCGCGGTTTGCCATTCACAACTGCGAACGTCACCGTGCCGTAGAAAATAGCGATGACCGGTTGGTGATTGTGAATAGCAGGGACGAACTTCGCGTTGGCGAGGCGTTTTAGTAGCTCTTGCTCCAGCAGTTCCGATCCCCGCGTGCCGCGATAAGCGCCGCTCCGGACAATGTCACCGGTCGGTGCCACGAGGCAGGAAAACATGACCGCGGCGTCCTTTTGACCCTTTTTGATCAAGTCGGCAGTGTCGATTCTGTTTATCAGTGAATCGGGAGCCGTCCCAAGCAGAGCGGGCCGGAACTCCGGCAACGCCGGCGTCGCCGTAGGCGACGCAATTTTTCCCGTTTGCGATGACGCGAAGGCGGCAGTGATCAGCAAGCCAATCGCGCAAAAGATGCCAAGTCGCATGGCAAAATAGGCAAGCAAAATGTGCCGCTTTTGCAAGGGAGAACTGGTGAAACCTTATGCCGCGATTGCCGTCGGAATTGTTCCCGCGACTCGATAGACAATTTTGTGGCGCTGAAAGTAATCGATGAGTGCGTCGCGTGTTTGTATGGGGTGCAGAGTGCTGTTGGCGGACGGCGTTTCAAGCAACGCGCGCAATTTCATGAAATGATGGCCGCCGCTGCGTGAATCAAAGCTGTTAAATGCGATGACGTACTTCTCGCTGCGATCAAGTGGCCGTCCATCAGCCAAAGTCATCGATACAATTCGACAATCGTAACCGCGGCCTTCTGTCTTCACTTCGAAACCAAGCAGGTTGCGCTTCTCGTGGCTGGTGAACACTTCCTCCATGACAGTTTTTGTTTCCTCAGGCGTGAGCTCTGCCGTTACAATGTAGTTTTCGTAGGGAAGCAAATTCCAAATGTCGTTTACCGATTTGGGCCCGGCGACCAAATCGGCCTTATCATCGAACGTACCGTGCATGACGCCAGCAACCGGGACGCTTCGTTCCCGTAACGCTTCCATGATCGCCTCTCCGATGAGTCTCTCAACAGCGCTTGGCATGCCTGGGCGGCTTCGACCCCGCAGAGTCTCGGCCAGTTTGCCGATCGGCTGTGCCAGGGCAGCGTCCGATTCGGCGAGCAGCGATTTCGCTCGCGAAACGATCACGTGATCGAAACGAAAACGGTTATCCATCACCTCGCAGATCGCTTCCCGATGGAGCAGTTTCTTTGACCTGCGATCGAAGAGAAGATCGACGCGCCCCACATGAATGCCGAAATGGTCCGCCTGAGTAAAAAGCACACTGTTGGTCAGGCGGCTCGGAACTGCCTGATGCGTATGACCGGCGATAAACACCGCTCCCTCCGGAAATTCTGACGTCAATGCCATCACCGTATTCGCGAAATCATCGCCACCGCTGCGCGTCTTCAGTCCCATGTGACCCGACAGAACAATGGCATTTGCGCCTTCGCTCTTTGCCCTCGCGATCGCGCGGCGAACGGGCTCGATCGGATATTGAAATTCGATCCCGCGGGTAAATTCCGGACGCAGCCAAAACGTCATCCCCGGCGTGGTGACGCCGATGATCGCAAGCTTGATTCCAGCGATATCCTTCAAGATGAAGGGCTGGACCTTCGCGAATGGATGCTTCGCATCAGAAAATTCGCCGGCTGGTCTTCCTTCCAGGACTGTGTTGGCGGCGAGCACAGGCATTGTCGATCTTTGCAGCGTTTGCACAAACGTTTCGGTCCCCCAGTCGAACTCATGATTGCCGATGATCCAGGCGTCATAATTGACATGATTAAATAGGTCGATCATAAGCTCGCCCTTGCTTCGCAAGCTGACATCGGTGCCTTGATACACGTCCCCGACGTCGATCAAGAGCGAGTTAGGATTTTCCTGTTGCCAACGCCGAATTTGCGTAACGCAACGCGCCATTCCGCCGCGATCAGGATTTCCGTCGTAATCGGAGGTGGGCAAGATATGACCATGGAGATCCGTCGTGTGCAGGATCGAAATGCAAACCGTATCGGACTCCAGCGCGGCAGCCGCGCTAGCCAGCGTTGGGACTGCGCTGACCAGTCCCGCCCGGCCAACGAGCTTCAAGAAATCGCGCCGCGTCCAGTATCTGTCCGGATGAAACATCGCCTTAACTTCCGCCTCATCGGCATACTACCTGTCGGCAGACCGTCATCTCAATCAAAATGCTCGGACTCGCTGTCTTGACCGCACGATCTTTGCAGTGATGATGCGTTGTTCGCCGAAGCTTCAGCGAAAGCGGAACCTCAACCAAAGCTGATCCCATTCACCATGCTCAACGAGAATTCTATCGCAGAACTAAAAACCAGCCTGAGAGGCAGAGTAATCGAGCCGGGCGACAACGATTACGACGAAGCCCGCAAGGTTTACAATGGAATGATCCATAAAAAACCGCGCCTGATCGGGCGCTGCGCAGATGTGGCGGACGTAATTCGTTCGGTGAATTTTGCAAGAGACAATGAGCTGCTTCTGGCGATCCGCAGCGGCGGACACAACGCGGGAGGCTTGGGAATTTGTGATGATGGCTTTGTCATCGACCTCGCGCCCATGAAATATACGCGGGTTGATCCCGGGGCGCGCACCGTCACTGCCGGTGGCGGCTGCACGTGGGGCGACGTGGACCATGCCACGCACGTATTTGGACTTGCTACACCGAGCGGGGTTATTTCTACCACTGGAGTTGGCGGATTGACGCTCGGCGGCGGGGTCGGACATCTCACCCGCAAATGCGGCCTAACCATCGACAATCTGCTCTCGGCCGACGTCGTATTGGCGGACGGGAAGTTTGTCAAAGCAAATGCTAACGAGAACCCCGACTTGTTCTGGGCCATTCGCGGCGGTGGTGGAAATTTCGGCGTCATAACGTCTTTTACGTTCAAGCTGCATTCGATCGATGTGATCTACGGCGGTCCAATGCTCTATGAGTTGAGCGAAACCGCAGACGTGATGAAGTGGTATCGCGGACTAATTCCCGCGGCGCCCGACGATTTGAATGGCTTCTTCGCTTTTCTCACCGTGCCACCCGCACCGCCTTTCCCTGAACATCTGCACATGAAAAAGATGTGCGGCGTGGTTTGGGCATATACTGGACCACAGACGAAAGCCGAAGAAACATTTAAACCCCTCCGCGCTTTTAAGAAACCTGCTCTCGACTTTGTCGGTCCGCTTCCGCAACCGGCCCTGCAAACCATGTTCGACGCGCTTTACCCCCCTGGATTGCAGTGGTACTGGCGTGCCGATTTCGTGAATGAGTTGAGCGATGAAGCGATTGGCGAGCACATTCGTTTTGGTCAGGCGCTTCCAACAATGCATTCCACCATGCATATGTATCCGATTAACGGAGCCGCATCACGCGTCGGCAAAAATGATACTGCCTGGAATTATCGCGATGCCATCTGGGCCCAAGTAATGGTCGGCGTTGATCCTGATCCGGCAAACAATGAAAAGACCATTTCGTGGACGAAGAGCTATTACGATGCGCTACATCCCTACTCGGCTGGCGGAGCATACGTAAACTTCCTGATGGGAGACGAAGGAGAAGATCGCGTGAAAGCGACCTATGGTGATAACTACGAGCGACTGGTTGCTATCAAAAATAAATACGACCCCGATAATTTCTTTCGCGTGAATCAAAACATTAAGCCGAGCAAGAAATAGCCCGAAACAATCTACTGCGCTTGATTCACTTTCCGAGGAACGACTATCCAACTGCGCATAACATATCGACGTTGAGAGAATGAAAGCGATGCGAAGACGCATCGCACTCCAAAAAGCACTTCCGTGCGAAATCTAGGCAGACGCGCGTTCTGTTTCGCGCAAGCTTTCGGAGTGCGCACGCGTCCCCGCGTCGCTTTTGACGCGCTATCACGGTATTATGCGAATATCAATAATCACGCGAACTGCGATCGATGAATGCTGACCAATTGAGGTCACTGCAGGCGCCACTCAAAGCGCAGTATCGAGAGCGTCCTGAAACGGCGTTGGTCACTCTACGCGCCGAGGGACGAATCGGCGAAAATATCACCTGCAAAATAGAAACCGGAAAAGCGCACGTCGAGGCCGGGCTTCACCCGGCCACCGGCGGCGATGGGCAGAGCGCCTGTTCGGCCGACATGTTGCTCGAAGCGCTGGTAGGCTGCGCAGGCGTGACATTGAGCGCAGTCGCCACCGCTCTGGGCATTCCATTACGCAACGCTACGATACGAGCGGAGGGCGATCTTGATTTTCGTGGTACCCTCGGCGTTTCCAAAGATGTGCCTGTCGGTTTCAAGCAGATTCGACTGAACTTCGATCTGGATACTGACGCCAGCGAAGAACAGCTCGCCACATTGATTCGTCTTACCGAACGATATTGCGTCGTTTACCAAACGTTGAGTCAGCCTGCCACCATCAGCGTTTTGCATCGCGTAATATCTCGCTAAAATCAGCGCCCATGCCGTTATACATTGACATTCACAATCTTCCGGAGGGAACAACCGCTGAAGATGTCGCCAAGGCTCACGCGAAAGATATGGAAACGCAGCGGAAATACGGCGTCGAGTACACCAAATACTGGGTCAACGAGAGCGGAAGGAAAGTCTTTTGCCTCGCCCACGCGCCGAGTGCCGAGGCGGCAGAGCAAGTCCACCGTGAAGCCCACGGGCTAATGCCTGATAAAATTATCGAGATACAGCCTGAGCTCGCAGAGGGCTTTTTAGGCGGTGTCGAGACGAATCCATCGGGAGCGGCCATTTTTCCCGGCGGCGGAGCGGATGCGCGCGATCCTGGTATTCGAACGGTCTTGTTCACCGACGTCGTCAATTCAACTACATTGACTCAATCGCTCGGTGACGAAGCGGCCTTGGCGTTGCTCGGCGTACACGACACGATTGTGCGAGATGCGTTGTCCGCGTCGGGCGGTCGCGAAGTCAAACACACCGGGGACGGAATCATGGCATCGTTTGTATCGCCAGCGGGCGCGGTTCGATGCGCAATTCAGATTCAACGCGAGTTGGAAAAACAGGCGAAAGCGAACCCCGGGCGACCGCTCAAGGTCCGAGTCGGCGCCGCAGCCGGTGAACCCGTCGAGCAAAATAACGATCTCTTTGGATCGACAGTTCAACTGGCAGCCCGTCTCTGCGCTCACGCGCAACCGGAACAAATTCTCGTCTCGAACGCAATCGCGGAGCTATGCATCGGCAAAGGACTCTCGTTTGAAGAGGTGGGTGAAGTTGCCCTCAAAGGCTTCAGCTCCCCAGTTCGCGCCCATGCCGCAGCTTGGAGGCAAGCGAATTAGACAGATTTTATCTGCAATTGATTGCAGATTTTTCAGGCCGAATTCTCGTTACCCAGACAAGCTTCGGGCGGAATCATGAACAACCACTTCGCTGAGCTCGGCGATGTGTGGAAGCACTTGCCACTCGCGGAGATTCTCCGCATCACTCCGCCACGTGACTATTGGGAGACGCATGCTGGCTCGGCTTCGTACGCGCTGACCGAGAGCCCGTCGAGGCTTCATGGAGCCCTTCGATTCCTTTCGTGTGCCCCTCGCGATCCGGACCTCCGTGGCTGTGCGTACCTGCAAGCGCTTCGGTCATCGCCGGGCGTCTATCCCGGGTCTCCCGCGCTCGCTATGCAGACTCTCGGCAATACCGCAAGCTACCTCTTTTGTGACCTCGACCCCGAAAGCGCTGCGACTCTGAGAGCTGCCACCGCTGGATTCGAGGCACGAGTTATTGAGACAGACGGAGTGTCGGCTATCTACCGCGCGGCGCAGCTTGCGCGGGTCGACCCAAAGGATGTGCTCGTCCATATCGACCCTTTCGATCCCTACGAGCGCGTCACGGACCAAAATAAGACGCCCGTCGAGCTTGCAGCATGGCTCGCGCGGGCTGGGTATCGGCTCTTCTACTGGTACGGATATGACTGTGTCGAGCGGCGTGGTTGGGCGCACGACGAGATCTCGCGGCTCGCCCCGGGCATCAACGTATGGTGTGGAGACACGCTCATGCCGGCTTGCCTCGTTTACCCTGGGACGACCGGAGCTTGGGGTTGTGGGGTGGTGTTGGCAAATGTCACACGTTCGGAGGCGTACGCCTGTGAACGACTTGGGCGCGCACTCGAGCGAATCAGCGAGACGGATGCAGTGGAAAACAACGATCCGTCTCAACTGACGTTTCGGGTTATCACTTGAACAAAGGCTGCGGCTGACTTTGGTCTCTCAAATTGTCTAACCCGAGGAAGTTCATATGGCACTGGAAGGAAAACATGCGCTGATCACTGGCAGTTCGCGCGGAATCGGGAGAGGAATTGCTCTGGCACTGGCAGAGAGTGGCGTTAAAATCGCAGTCCACTACTTCCAAAACGAGCGTGCCGCGAATGAAACGCTCGAGCAGGTCCGAAAACGCGGGTCGGACGGTTTCGTTGTGCAGGCAGACGTGACGCGCCCGGACCAGATCACTGAGATGTTTCGAAAGGTGAAGACTGAGTTTGGGAAGCTCGACATCTTGGTCAGCAACGCTAGACCGGAGGCGTCGCGGTTTTTTCAGCCGCCTCTGGATATTACCCTGGAGCAGTGGGACACAGCGTTTGATTCGCAGGCAAAAGCATTCCTAGTCGGTGTTCGGGAAGCGCTCCCGCTAATGAGCGATGGAGGAAGAATCTTCGCCATCACCTACGCGGAAGGAAGTCGTACCGGCGGGCTCCAGCCGTGGGTCGGCATGGGATCAGCGAAAGCGGCGCTGGAATCACTGGTCAGGTACTTCGCCGTAGCCGTTGCCAACCGCGGCATCACGGTGAACGCGATCAGCCCGGGATGGACGGAGGACAGCGTCTTGAACACTTTGCCCGAGCAGGTTCAGCAACTCATCCGCGACTGGCACACCCGCGGTTGGACACCAGCGAGACGCTTGGGAACGCCGGCAGATGTCGGCGACGTGGTTGTACTTTTCTGTTCGGAGAAGGCCCGCTGGATTACCGGACAGGTGATTTATGCCGACGGCGGAGCATCCTTGATGAATCCAGAGGTTCCGCCAGAAATACAAATCGGGTAGATGTGATGGAACTCGAAGGTATTGATCACGTAGCTGTCGGCGTCCGCGACATTGACCGATCAACAAAATGGTACATCGAAGTTCTCGGGTTCGAGCGACTTCACGAGGATATGTGGAATGGCGTGCCGACCTTCGTCGGCAAAGGAAATACCGGGATTGCGTTGTTCCCCGCGAGCCCGAATGCACAATCGACTCCGCCAACTCACCGCGACATCCAAATGCTTCATCTTGCTTTTCGCGCGGATCGCGAAAATTTTCTCGCCGCGCAGCGCGAATTAGAGAAGCGCGATATCAAATTCGAATTCCAGGACCACGAAATTTCGCACTCGATTTATTTCCATGATCCCGATGGCCACGAGCTCGAGATCACAACCTACGATTTGACGTAAGAACCGTTTTCTCAAGACGCGAACCGCGCTAAGAGGTGTAGAGGCGGCTGTCCCCAGCCGCTATCTCGACCCTGCGCGTGACGACGCGCGTTGTTACACGACGCTACGCGACTCTGCCGCAGCAGTTTTTGTATTTCTTTCCACTGCCGCACGGGCACGGTTCGTTGCGGCCGACTTTTGGCATCGAACGCCGAATCGGGAGATCGATTGTCACTTCGCCGGCGCCATCACCGTCTCCACCAACGGCGGCCATCGCTCCCACTGGCTGAAGCTGGCGACCACGCGCAGGAGCATTCGCCGTTGGCGCGCTCGGCGCGTGTTCGCGCAGTAAGAATTGCGGCAGCGTCGCCAGAAAGTTCTCGAACGCCTGCAAGTTCGAGGTACTGCGAAACAGATTGTTTAGCACTTCGTTCTTAATGTTCGCCATTAGTTCGACGAACATGTCGTACGCTTCGGTCTTATACTCGATGAGCGGATCCTTCTGCGCATAGCCGCGGAGATAAACGCCCTCGCGCAGCGCATCCATCGCGTAGAGATGCTCCTGCCAGAGCCGATCGATCGCGTTGAGAATAATATAGCGCTCAAGACTTTTGACCGCGGTCGGTTCCTCATGACTCGATTTGCGCTCGTAGGCATTCTTGATTTTCTCGATCAGAAACTGCGCGTTTTCATCGACTGTGCGCGTTTCGAATTGCGCTTTCTCTTTCGTTAGACCGAGCGGGAATGTCGTGTTCACCCAATGGATGAGTGCATTGTAGTGCGGCTCATCGACATCGAGATACTCCTTCACCTTCGCCGGCACGGCCTCGTCGATCACTTCGTAGATAAGTTTGCGCGGCTCTTCGGAATCGATCGTATCGTTGCGATAAGTGTAAACAACCTCGCGCTGCATGTTCATCACATCGTCGAAATCGAGTGTTCGCTTGCGGATCAGGTAGTTCCGCTGCTCCACGCGTTTCTGAGCCGTCTCGACGGACTTGTTTAGCCACCGGTGCTCGAGCTCCTGCCCTTCCTCGAGTCCGAACCGTTCCATGATTTTTGTCATTCGATCCGCCGCGCCGAAGTTGCGCATCAGATCGTCTTCGAAACTGACGTAGAATCGCGATGCGCCTGGGTCGCCCTGGCGTGCGCAGCGCCCACGCAATTGTCGATCGATCCGGCGCGCTTCGTGGCGCTCGGTCCCGATCACCATCAACCCGCCCCGGTCCGGAACGCCCGCGCCGAGTTTAATATCGGTGCCGCGGCCAGCCATGTTCGTCGAAATCGTGACCGTGCCTGGTTGGCCGGCCCGCGCCACGATCTCAGCTTCTTGCATGTGAAATTTCGCGTTCAAAACGTTGTGTGGAATTTTCTCTCGCTTCAACATTCGGCTGAGCAACTCAGAGGCTTCCACGCTCACCGTACCGACCAGCACCGGCTGCTGCTTGTTGTGGGCCTCTCTAATTTCGTTGATAACCGCGTTGTATTTTTCGCGCCGGGTTTTGTAGATCCGATCGTTGTAGTCCGTGCGCGCGACTGGCCGATTCGTCGGAATCATATTGACGTCGAGTTTGTAAATGTCGTGGAACTCGGCCGCTTCGGTTTCGGCTGTACCGGTCATGCCGGCCAATTTTTGATAGAGGCGGAAATAATTCTGGATGGTAATGGTCGCCAGTGTTTGCGTTTCGCGATCGATCTGGACGCCTTCCTTCGCCTCGACCGCCTGATGTAATCCATCGCTCCAGCGCCGTCCCGGCATTTTGCGCCCCGTGAATTCATCGACGATCACGACCTTGTTGTCTTCGATCACGTACTGCACGTCTTTCTCGAACAAGCAGTAGGCACGCAGCAACTGCGAGATGTTGTGAATCCGCTCGGCCTGCGTGTCGCAATGTTGCTGGCGCTCCGCTTTTTTCTTGTCCTTCTCTTCCTGCGACAGACTCGGATCGAGATCGATCTCGGTGAATTCGTTAATCAAATCCGGCAGCACAAATGCGTTCGGATCATCCGGATTCAGAAAGATGCGGCCTTGCTCGGAGAGATCGGCTTCGTTCGATTTTTCGTCGATGGTGAAGAAAAGTTCCTCCTTCATCGCGAACAATTCCTCCTTACGCGTGTCCTGGTAAAAGGAAAGCTCAGCTTTATCAATGGCACGCCGCTTGTCCGGATCCTCCATCATGCGCAAGAGCTGTTTATTGCGCGGCTGACCGAGCTTCACTTTGAACATGAGACGCCCGCCGATCTCGACATCGCCCTGTTCGAATTTTTCCATCGCTTCGCTCGCCAGGCGGTTGCAAAGCATATTCTGCTTGCGCACCAACTGCTCGATGAGTGGTTTCCATTTGTCGTACTGATGGGTGGAAATGGTGGCCGGCCCGCTGATGATCAGCGGAGTACGCGCTTCATCGATCAAAATGGAATCGACTTCATCTACAATCGAGTAATGATAGCCGCGCTGGACTTGCTGCTCGCGCGTCGTGGCCATGCCGTTGTCACGCAGATAATCGAAACCGAACTCGCTGTTTGTTCCGTAGGTGACGTCCATCGCGTATTGTTCGCGACGCACATCCGGCTCCTGATCGTGTTGAATGCAGCCAACGGTAAGCCCGAGAAAATCGTAGAGTTGACCCATCCATTCTGCGTCGCGTCGCGCCAGGTAATCATTAACCGTCACCAGATGCGCGCCCCGGCCGCTGAGCGCGTTCAAGTAAAGCGGCAAAGTCGCAACTAGAGTTTTACCTTCGCCGGTGGCCATTTCTGCGATCCGCCCGCGATGCAAGACGACACCGCCGAGTAACTGCACATCGAAGTGCACCATGTCCCACGTCATCGGCTGATCGCACACCGTGAAGCTATGTTGTCGATCTTTCAGCCGGCGCGCCGCGTTTTTCACGATCGCGAAAGCTTCCGGCAAAATCTCATCCAGCTTTTTCCACTGATCTTCGAGCTCCGGAATCTTCGCGAGTTCCTCTTTCCAAGCGACCGTTTTTGCGCGCAAATCCTCATCCGACAAGCTTTTGAACTGCTCATCGGCCTCGTTGATCCGCCGCACAATCGGCATCAGGCGCTTGAGTTCGCGCTGATTTTTCGAGCCTAAAATTTTCTTTAAAATCCAACCAACCATTTCATGGCTAATATCGGCGAGATTCCACCAGTATCAATTACTGGCACGGATGGGCCGCTGAGCCGTCCGATCTGTTTTCGATCCAACGGCGCGCCCGGCTGTCGCGCCCTACCCCTGTTCGTTGTGCGAGAGACGTTTGCGGCTACAATCGCAGCCATGAAGAAGATTATTTCTACCAGCGAGGCGCCAGCGGCGATTGGCCCCTATTCGCAAGCCGTGCGCAGCGGACGGTTTCTGTTTTGCAGCGGTCAAATTCCGCTCGATCCAAAATCGGGCCAGATTGTTACTGGAGACATCACGGCCCAGACCCGGCGCGTACTCGACAACATCGCAGCCGTTTTCAAGCGGTCAATGAAATCTACGGCTCGCATTTCAAGCAAGATCCCCCAGCCCGTTCCACCGTCCAAGTCTCCGCGCTGCCTAAGGGAGCCAACGTGGAAATCGAAGTTGTTGCCGTCGCGGAGGAGGCCGGGCAAACGGCATATGACACCTCCGGCTAATCGAGTAGCACGGGCATCCTGCCTGTGGGGCTGGCGGGCGTCCCGCCTGCCAGTTCTCGTCCAATGAAAGACGATCTTCTTGCACTTTTTCGCAAAACCGGCGCATTACTCGATGGCCATTTCATTTTGCGCTCCGGTCTGCACAGCCGGCAATATTTCCAATGCGCACTGCTCCTTCAGCACACCGAAATTGCCGCAAAAGTTTGTGGATGGCTCGCCGACAAACTGCGCAAATTTGACTGTGATACGGTCATCTCCCCTGCCCTCGGCGGGATCATTGTCGGTCAGGAAGTGGGCCGTTCGTTAGGTAAACGCCACATTTTCGTCGAGAAAGAGGAGGGCAAACTTGTCCTTCGGCGGGGATTTCAAATTTCGCCGAATGAAAGATTCATCGTCGTCGAAGATGTGGTGACCCGTGGCGGACGCGTCCAGGAAACGATCGACATCGTTCGAGCGCACGACGCGACCATTTCTGCGGTAGGCGTGATTGTTGACCGCAGCGGCCAATCGAAACCGGATTTTGGCTGTCTGTTTGTCAGCCTGGTTGAAATGAATGTTGAGACCTTTCCCGCGGACAATCTCCCGCCCGATCTCGCGAAAATCCCGGCCGTCAAACCGGGCAGCAAATAGGGAACAGCGCTCCCCATGGCGAACGTGTCTAGAACTTAAGCAACTCGGCAAGTTGCTTGGAATCAGTCACGGGCGCTTTGCAGGTGAAATTTTCGCACACGTAAGCCGCTGGTTTGCCATCGACCATCGACATCGCGCGGATCGCCTCGATTTTTTCGCCAAGGTATTTTTGACCTTCCGCGCCATCTGCCAGAAGCAGAATTGTATTCGGCAGGAAATGGCGACGTACCTCCGTTAACAGTGCTTTCGTGTCGGGTGCGTCCTTCTTCCCGGCGATCACGATCTGTCGCGGCTTGCTCACGCTAAAATCGAGCGCAACCAACATTTGCGGCATGGCGCTCGCAAAATGGGAAAGGGTCGGCGCAAATGCATCGATTGTTTTCTTCGCTCGATCTTCCAATTGTTTGTCATCGCGGAACTGCGCCAGCCGCAAAAGATTCAGCGCCGCGATCGAGCTGGACGCCGGCTCCGCGCTGTCGTTGTCGTCCTTCATCCGAATGAACACGCTTTTGTCCTTCCCGCTGGTGCTGAAGTAGCCGCCGTTTTTTCCGTCAATGAACAAGCCATCCTGCGTCTCCTGCAACTGTGTCGCGAACTTCAGCCATTCGACATCGAATGAGGCTTCGTAAAGATCAAGAAGGCCCTGGATCACGAATGCATAATCGTCAGCAAACCCCTCGATATCGCCGCGCCCCTCGCGATAACTGCGAAACAGTATTCTACGTGAATCATCCCAAAGTTGTTTTCGGATAAAATTCGCGGCCCGCGTAGCGATTTCCGGATAATGCGATTCGTTGAGGACCTGTGCAGCATGCGCATACGCTGAAATCATCAGGCCGTTCCAGGCAGCGATAATCTTGTCATCGAGATGTGGTCGCGGCCGTTTGGCCCGGCTCGAAAATAACTTGTCACAGGAGCGCCTGAGCGATTGACGAACTTCGTCTTCACTTTTCTTAAAATGTTGCGCGGTCTCAGCAATCGCGTGGCGTTCAATCAAAATATTTTTGCCGCGGAACTCGTCCTGTGGGTCGCTGCCTTCAGGTGCATTCCCGTGTGATTGCACGCCGTAATGGAAATCGAAAATGTCAGCGGCATCACCGAGGACGGCGTCGATCTCTTTTTTCCTCCAAATATAAAAGGCGCCTTCTCCGTGCTCGGGTTTGCCGTGCTCGAAAAGGCTATCGGCATCTTCGGCGGAAAAAAATCCGCCGTCCTTCGACGTCATATCGCGGGCGACGTATTCGAGAATGTCGCGCGCGACTGATTCATATTGTCGATCTTGCGTGATTTGAAACGCGTCGAGATAGGCGACGGCGAGTTGGGCCTGATCGTAAAGCATTTTTTCGAAATGCGGCACGTGCCAGTAACGATCGACCGAGTAGCGATGAAAACCGCCGCCGGGATGATCGTGCATGCCGCCGGCCGCCATCTTGCGCAACGTGAATAGATCCATCTCCAGCGCACGCTTACCAGACTCGGACGAAGGACAGCGCTCGTAAAATCTGGTTAGGAAATTGAGCGTGACCGGTCGCGGAAATTTCGGGGCATTGCCGAACCCGCCCTCCTTCGGATCGTAACTGCTGGCAATCTGCTCATACGCTGCGTCTAAAATCTTTGCATCGATTTTGCTTTCACCTGCTGCTCCCGCTTGGGATTCACGCAGCGCCGCGACGATCCTTCCACCTTGCTCGGCGATCTTGTCGTGACCTTGCTTCCAGGCAGCCGCAATCCGTTCGAGCACTTTCTTGAAGCCAGGCTGACCATATCGGTCCTCCGGTGGAAAGTACGTTCCGCCAACGAACGGTTTTAAGTCCGGCGTCAACCAAACGCTCATTGGCCAACCGCCACCGCCGGTCGTCGCCTGCACAAAGGTCATGTAAACGCGGTCGACATCGGGACGCTCTTCACGGTCGACTTTGATGTTCACAAATTCGCGATTCATAATGGCGGCCACTTCTTCGCTTTCAAAGGATTCGTGGGCCATGACGTGGCACCAGTGGCACGTGGAATAACCGACCGAGAGAAAAATCGGTTTGTTTTCGCGGCGCGCCTTGGCAAAAGCTTCCTCGCCCCACGGATACCAATCGACTGGGTTGTGCGCGTGCTGAAGAAGATAAGGCGACTTCTCGTGCGCTAGCCGGTTCGTGTGCTCGGGAGGCGCTGGCGTCGGGCCAGCGAGATTATGAGTTGACGTCACTAACCACGTTAGCGCGAGAAATCCAAAGCGGAAGCGGCTTGTCATTATGACCGCGCCCGAAGCTGTGCCTGCCAATTCGTGGGGCAGGTTTCCCATTTGTGAAGAATCATCAAGCATTGCCAGTTGTCCGCCGCTACTGAAGCCTCGCTCCGCACCCTTCATCCAAGTGCGAGGCATCACCCTTCTTGTCATGTCGAGCGAAGTCGAGGAATCTCTTGCTGTTCTTAGCGGGGATTTACCGACGGCATTCTCATACGAGTGAGAGATGTCTCGACTCCGCTCGACATGACAAAAGATGGACTACGTGCCTCTCGTTTTGCTTTTCCTCGCCGTCGGGTTGATCGCGTTCCTCTATTCATCAGTGGGCCATGCCGGTGCATCGGGTTACATCGCGACTATGACGCTGTTCGGGCTCGCGCCGACGATTATTCGTCCGACTGCGCTGGTGCTCAACATTCTGGTTGCGTCCATTGGCGCGTTCCAATTTTGGCGCGCAGGACATTTCGCATGGAAATTATTCTGGCCGTTCGCGCTGCTATCGATTCCGGCCGCGTATTTTGGCGGCCACCTGCAACCGTCGACTTCCGTCTTGAGGATTCTGATCGGGCTGGTGCTGCTTTTCTCTGCGGCGCGCTTGATCTTCCGGCGCAACGATCCCGAAAAACTTCTCGTCCCATCGCAACCGGCTGCGATCGGCGTTGGAACAGGTCTTGGATTTCTTTCCGGCCTGACTGGAACTGGTGGCGGCATATTTCTCACGCCTCTTCTGCTATTCTGTCGCTGGGCGCATATTCGACAAGCGGCAGCTGTTTCGGCGCTGTTCATTCTGGTGAACTCGATCTCGGGGCTTGCCGGCTATTTTACCGCAGTTCATTCCATTCCGTCGCTCGGCGTCGTTCTGGGCGGCGCTGCGATAATCGGTGGCATTTTTGGTTCCCATCTCGGCAGCCGCCATTTTCCGGTTCGCACGATCTCTCTTCTGCTGGCGGTTGTCCTAACGATTGCCGGAATAAAATTGATTTTTACGAGGTAGGGACGCCGCGCTGCGGTGTCCGGTCGGCGCAGCGCGCCGACCCTACCCTAATTCAAGTTTTGGCGCGGTCTCTGGCGACCAAGGATTCGCTTTATACTCAGCGGCCACGATTCTATCGGCGTATGCGCGCAAGAGCTGACAGAACGCGGCGACATCCAATCCATGATGTCGAGGGGCGAAGATCGACAAGTTCTTTTCCGCAAGCTGAAACAAACGCACGGCCGGCGATAAGCGTCTCCCGTGTTTCGCGTGCGATGGGTATTCGAATCGCTTTTGAAGATGAACGAAAGCGCCGGCCGCCTGGATTAACCCTTTGAAGAAATCCGCGTCGCGCGACTCGGTGTCCTTCAGCCAAAGCTGCTCAAGAACATCGTGCGCTTGGTAATAACGTTGCTCGTTCCAGCACAAAAAAAATGCCCGATAAAATGAATGCTTTGCGACATCGGTCTGGGTTAGATCGACATCCCCGTTGGCCAACTCTGCGACGAATCGCGAAATCCTCTCGCCTTTGTTCATGAAGAGTCTAATTTGCTTGTGGCTCAGATGATGAGCAAACGAGCACGTACTTGCTTCTTCAGGGAAACATGCCGCCTGGCTCAGGCCGGTGAATTAACACGGCCAGCATGGCTGTGCTACCATAGATGATGACAGGCGCGGCTTTGGGCATTCTCCTGGTCGTTATCTCAATTTTGATCTTCTGTTCCGCGCTTTTTTCGGGGCTGGAGACGGCGCTTTTCTCGCTCAAGGCGCATCAACTTCGCCGCCTGGAAGAGCATCGGGCCGGGCTCACCAGATTCATACAGCTCTTCCGGGAAAATCCGCGTCATGTTCTGAACGTCCTGCTTTTGGGAGATGGGCTGGTGAAAGTGCCACTGGTAATTTTGTGTCTGGTCTTCTTATGGGAAGGTCCATTTGCCTCGCCACGCATTCCGCAATGGGTCGCAGGAATTGTCATCTTCGCAATTGTCGTCCTGCTCTGCGATTTGGTTCCGAAGCTCCTGGCGCTTTCCGCACCGTATCGGCTTTCTTCAGTTGGAGCACTGACGTTGCAGATCTCGATACCGCTGCTTGAGCGGGTCGGTCACCGACTCGAGCGCATCAGCACTTTTATTATCGACCTTCTGACCCCTGAGCATCTGCGCACGCGGCCACGCCTGAGCGATGAAGAACTGCGGACCCTGCTTGAAATGGGCGAGGAGGAAGGCGCATTGCATGAAGAAGAAGCCGAGATCATCGAGGAAATCATCAAACTCGGCGACAAAACGGCCAAGGATTGCATGACGCCGCGCGTTGATAGCTTCACCCTGCCAGATGATCTGACGAATGAAGAAGCGATCGCGCGTTTAAAAGAGAAACGCCATCGGCGCGTTCCGGTTTATGCCGACACGCCCGACCAAATTCTCGGGATCGTCGATGTGAAACTGTTCTTGCTCGATCCATCGGAACATTACACGGAAAAATTAATCGCTCCCTCCTTTGTCTCCGAGACAATGCGTGCATTGGACCTGCTCAAGTTGTTTCTGACTCACCCCCAGGGAATGGCTGTGGTAGTTGACGAATTTGGCGGAACTGAAGGGATCATCACCATGGAGGACATCGTGGAAGAGATTCTCAGCGACGCGCTCCCCCGCGGTGATGTCGATCTTTACATCGAGCCGCTCGAGAACGGGAAATTTCTGGTGAGCGGAAACGCGCGCCTCGACGATTTAAGTGAATACCTCGGTTTTCGAATCGATGCTGAAGGGATAGACACGATCGGAGGATTCGTATTCACGCGGTTAGGTTATTTGCCACCTTCTGGCACGAAGCTCGAGATTCCGCGACTCGCAATTACGGTGCGCCGCGCGGGACGGAAAAGAATCGAGGAAGTTCTCTTGGAGAAAACAACCGGTGGGATTCAGGAAACACCGGATCATACCAGTGCTGCGGCATGATGATCGCCTTCATCATTTTCTGTTGCTGGATTGTTTCGTTCTTCTTCAACGGAATCGAAAGCGGTCTGCTTTCGATCGATCCAGTGCGCTTGCGGCAAAATGTAAAACGCCGAGTGCCAGCAGCGGTTCGGCTCAATCGGTTATTAAAACACCCCGAACGCCTGATGGTAACCGTTTTGCTTATCACAAATGCCGCCGACATACTCGGCCTTCTCTTGCTGACGCGGCAGTTGGTCCATTCGTTTGGGTATGCAGGGTTCTTTATCGCACTGGTAATTGCGTTCTGTAATTCGTCTCGATCCTCTCGTTACCGGTGCTCGAAATTGGCGCACGTGTAGTTAAACTGCTGCTGCCGCGGCGCGCGTCGAAGCGGTCCTGGCTTTTTGCCGCGCGCGAAGAGCTGAAGCAAATCACAGCACAAAGCGAACGCGAGGGCTCTCTCACCGCCACCGAGCGTGCGATGATTCACAACGTCGTTGACTTTCGCGGCGTCAAAGTGCGCGATGTGATGCTGCCTTTGCCAAGAGTCGTTGCGTTGCGACCGGGCGCGTCAATTCAAGAGGCGCTGGAGCTTAGCAGTTCGTCTGGCCTTGATCGCCTGCCTGTCGTTTCGCCGGAGGGGCAGCCGGCTGGATTGGTCAACGTCCTCGATATTCTGCTCGAGCAAAACGGAGACAAGCCGTTGAGCAGCTATATCCGGCGCATGGTAACGACCAGTGAGGAGGAGCCGGCTTATCGGATTGTGCAACAATTACGTGCCGCTCGACTCGGGCTGTCTGCAGTTCTGGATAGAAACAAAAAATTTCATGGAATTGTCACGATTGAGGATTTAATCCGTCGGCTCGTTTCTTCCAGCCAGGTGCGAGTTTAATCTTCTGAACGGAGCAGCACGTCTTCGTCGCGCAGGATTCGCGCGGCACGAATGAGCGCAACGTGCGAAAACGCCTGCGGAAAATTTCCAAGCTGCCGTTTCTCGCGCGTATCGTATTCCTCGGAGAGAAGGCCCAGGTCGTTTCGCAGGTCGAGCAAGCGCTCAAACAATTCACGCGCCTCTTTCTTTCGGTCAAGGAGATGCCAGCAATTGGCCAGCCAGAAAGAGCAAGGAATAAAAACCCCTTCCCGACCCGGTAATCCGTCCACGCCGCATTGCTCCGGCCGGTAACGCAGGACGAGACCATCCTGCATCAACTCGCGTTCGATGGCCTCGATCGTGTTGCGGACACGTTCGTCAGTCGCGGGCAAAAAGCCGACGAGCGGTATGGTAAGAAGGCTCGCGTCCAAGGCATCGGAGCCGTAAACCTGGGTGAAAGCTTTCCTCCGCGCGTTGTATCCACGCTCGCAGACTTCCGCGTGAATCTGGTTTCGAATTTTTTGCCAACGACCATAATGTTCGCCGGCTGCGCATCCGCAGTCTTCAACAAGTTTTACTGCGCGATCGAATGCCAGCCACGCCATCACTTTCGAGTGCGTGAAATTTTTTCGTCCACCACGCACTTCCCAGATTCCTTCGTCTGGTTTCTGCCAGTTTGATTCCAGGAATTTCATTAGCTGGACCATCAGGGCCCAGTCGGGTTCTTCCAATTTGATTCCCAAGCGATCCGCCTGCCACATGGCTGCCAGCACCTCGCCATAAACATCCAGCTGAAATTGATTGGAAGCGGCATTGCCAATGCGCACGGGCGCGGACCCTTCGTACCCGGAGAGCCATGGAATTTCGAGTTCGTCGAGCCGGCGTTCGCCACGAACACCGTACATGATCTGCATCTGCGCCGGGCTTCCAGCGACGGCCCGCAAAAGCCATTCCCGCCAGGATTTGGCTTCCTCGCGATAACCGGAGCGCAACAGCGAGAGCAAAGCGAAAGTGGCGTCGCGCAACCAGCAGTAGCGATAGTCCCAGTTGCGCGGGCCTCCGATTTGTTCAGGCAACGACGTCGTAGCCGCGGCGACCAGGCCACCAGTAGGCGCATAGGTTAAGCCTTTGAGCACGATCAGCGAGCGCATCACTGCGTCGCGCCATTCGCCTTGTCCTCGAAATTGCTCCGACCACGCTCTCCAATATTTTTCGGTGTCGCGCAGTGCAACCGTGGTCAAATCTCTGCCACGGGTTTCAATCGGCGTTCGCAGGATCAAACCATCGGGGCCTGCGATCGCTTCGAGCCCGCCATGGCCTTTCCGCACCCACGGAACGATCTGTCCGTAATCGAAGCGGATGATCAACTCCAACTGCATTGGAACTTTGCCGCGCAACCCTTCGATAATCCGGATGATGTCCGGGTTCTCGCCGCGCGGCGGCATGAAATCGATCAAACGCACGGCACCGTTCGTTGTTTCAATTTCCGTTTCGAGGATAAGCGAGTCTCCACGGTACCGGCGACGCGTCTCTTCAATCTTTTCCTCGGGGAAGAACCGCCAGTGTCCGTTTTTCGTATCACCCAGCAGCGAGGCAAAGCACGCTGGCGAATCGAACCGCGGAAAGCAAAGCCAATCGATGCATCCGTCCCGGCTCACCAGCGCGCCGGTTTGGGTATCGCTGAGAAACGCATAGTCCTCGATCTTTGTTTTTTCCTGCGCCACCTAATTCTTCCTCTACTCTTGCTCCGTCTCCGCGAGTCTGGTGATCCGATCGCGCGTCAATCGGAACACGGTCCATTCTTCCATCGGCTTTGCCCCGAGCGCGCGATAAAACTTGATCGCCGGTTCATTCCAATCGAGCACAGCCCATTCCATCCGGCCGCAGTCCCGCTCCCGCGCGATCTTCGCAAGCTCGATTAGCAATGCGCGCCCGTAGCCTTTGCCGCGATTCTCCGGCTTCACGAACAAATCTTCGAGATAAAGCCCCGGACGCCCGAGCCATGTCGAAAAATTGAGAAAGAAAACGGCGAAGCCAACCGGCGACTTTCCTTCAAAGGCGAGCAATACTTCTGCAACGGGTTTTTCGCCGAATAAAACTTCGACAAGTTGTTCTTCCGTCGCGGTGACCTCGTTTGGAGCGCGTTCGTAAGTTGCCAACTCGCGAATCAATTCCAGAATGACCGGCACATCTTCCACAACCGCCGCACGAATCTCGAAATCACGCTGCATCTTCATTCCGTGCTGTTGTCGATTTTGGACCGCAGTCGGGATCAGAGATATTTCCAGTTGCGGACTTGCATTCGATTACAGGTCCTCAATCGTTGCTAAGACTTTCTCGACGTTTGGCTTCGTCATCGCGAGCGCAATCCATAATTCTAGATGCGCACTGCAAATTTGCCGCACGAATTCTATTGACCCGAGTCGAGTTATCATCATTGTCGCTAGCTACTTTGGTCCAATTATGGGCGATCAAAAGCAGCAAACAATAGAAACATAAACACAAATCAATATGAACAAATCCCTTATTCTCATTGCCAGCATCGCGCTATCCGTTGCCTTCAGCGGCCTCTGCCGGGCACAAAGTGACGCGCCCTACACCGAAGGGCCCGTTTGGACAATAACGATGGTCAAAGCCAAGGCCGGCATGGGCGATGAATACCTCAAAGGCCTCGCCAAGACCTTCAAAGGCGCAATGGACGAAGCGAAAAAGCAGGACCTGATCATGGATTACAAAATCCTGCTCGGTCCCCCCGCCACGCCGCAAGATTTCGACATCCTGCTCATGGTGGAATCGAAAAACATGGCCGCGCTCGATAACGCGCGCGAAAAGTTCGATCCGATCGCCAGAAAAATCGAGGGGACACCGGATCAACAGCGCGCCACGCAGACGAAACGTCTGGAAATTCGCGAAATCATGGGTAGCAAACTCATGCGCGAAATCACGCTGAAATAACTCCGCTTCGCTCCTCTGTTCGATTCCCGCCGGTGAGACGATCCTCGCCGGCGGGGACCTCCGTTCTAGCGGGAGCGATTGTTGATCAGGCGCAGACGTAAGCAACTATCGCAGGCTTACCGCTTGTCGCTGGTCGCGTCTGCAAGCGCACGGCCGATGCGACTTAGGCCTTGGGCGAACATTTCCGTATTCAGAGCAGGTTTCCAAACCTGCTGTGTCGCCGATTTCTAAATCGGCAAGCCGCGCGAAGTGGCACGCCATGCAGGTTTGGAAACCCGCGCCACGGCAGACTCGGAAGTCCGCGCCACTTGGGTTGCGGCTTCGCAGGTCAGCGTCGTCCGTAGTTTCTCAAAAGAGAAACCAAAAAGTCTCGACATTCCTTGCGCCACCCAACTAAGATCCGTGCTCGGCTCGCAAGTCGGAGTTATGAGAGACAGAGCATGGGCCTCCATCGTGAAAGCTGCCGGAAAATGTTCACGGTTTTAAGTACTTCTGGTAAAAACGGCGGGACAGGAACTCTATGATGACAAATCCAAAAAGCGCATTCACGCGGTCGCGATTGCGGAATGCTCTTTGCTCACTCTTCTTTGTTGCAGCCGGCATAGCCGTATTAGGAGAGAGCGGCTCCTCGAGCGCAATTGCCCAACGCGCAGGTGAGTCGACTTCTCCTGAAGACGATAGCTGGGGCCAAATGGATATTTCTGCCGCGGCGGTCCCTACACCTCCGCCGTGCAACGGTACCTTGATCACGATCTTGGATGAGAGGTTCGATGACGTGACCCCACCGGATCTGCCCCCTTTTTGGACGGCGTTCAATCGGATCGATCCCGATGGCGTTTTATGGCAAACTTCGGATTCTGGATTGCCGCGTCCGCCCTATGATACGGCACCTAATGCAGCGTGGGTCAATGATCCGCCTGTTATCAGCGACAAGTACCTCGATGCGCCAGGCGTTTCCGCCACGGAATCCTGGTACGTGCGGTTGACATTCCGGCACAACGTCAACCTTGAAGCATCAGAGGTGGATCCCTTTGAGGGTGGTGGTTACAACCGTACGATTGCGACCGACCGAGGCAGTCCGATCGCCGGTCGTCCAGCGTGGAGCGGGAACTCGGAAGGCTTTATTACGACGGTAGTGAACCTGCCGCCAGAGCTTTCGAATGCGGTGCTGCGTTGGCGGATGGCGAGCGATAACACTGGCTCGAGCGAAGGCTGGCGCGTTGACACAACCAACATTGTTTGGTGCCACTTCTCAGGAACGCCCACACCGACGCCTCCACCGACACCTACACCTGAACCGATCACGCTCAGCGCGGCGGGGCGCAAGGTGGGGGGAATAAATACGGTGCGTCTCACCTGGAGCGGGGCAACCTCGGGCAACATCGACGTCTACCGCAATGGCATGCTGATCGTGACAACGGCGAACGATGGAGACTATATCGATTCCACCGGCGACACCGGCCGGGCTCGCTACACGTATCGGGTGTGTGAAGCTGGCACCTCGACCTGCTCCAATGATGCGAGAGTGAGGTTCCCCGCCGTTGGGGAATAACCAGGCCACTTCTCTATCAACGCCGACCCTCGCTGCAACGACAACTCCTACGGCGACACCGACGGCGACTCCGACCCAACGCCCACGCCCACGCCCACATCTCGGTGCTACACCAACAGCCAATCCTACGCCTACAGCCAGGCCCACGCCCCACTGCCAGGCTGAAGCCAATACCGAGGCCGCGGCCCACCCGGCCGCCGCGCCCATAGCCTTACGTTGAACTATCAGCTGTAACCGAAGGACGTCAGGACTCCGACTCGGCAGGACTTTAGGTGTTGAATGTCCGGAGTTCGATCCTTTCCAAGTACCGGCATCATGACTTAAGCTGTTTCTCTTCCGAGTGCGCGACCAATACGGTTCAAACCTTCGGCGAACATTTCCGTATTCACACCCATGCCGATGCGAAAGTGATCGGGCATCTCGAAGAAACGGCCTGGGACTGCCGAAGTATCGAAATCGGATCGCAACTGCTCCAGGAAAATATCAACCTTTCCATTCTGCAATCGCACCAATGAGGTTGCGCCCCAATCCGTTGGCACAGTTGAAAGGGCGGGCTGCTGCGCCAGAAAATCGCGAAGCAATTTGCGATCCGCTTCCACGATTCGGCGCGCTCTTTCACGAAGCAGATCTAAATGTTGGAATGCTGCGACGCCCAGAAGTTCGCCCGGATAAACCGACGTCGCGCTATAAAGATCATTCAGACGCTGCATCTTCCACGCGAGATCAGGACGCGCCAGAATCCATCCGCAGCGTAGGCCGCTGATGCCATAAACTTTTGTTAAACTTCTGGTCACCACAAACTCAGGGCCGAGATGAAATGATGTTCGGGGCGTGTCCTCGTAAACCGCGTCCAGATAAACCTCATCTACCAGCACGAGCGCTCCGATACTGCGCGCGATATCGCCAACTTCGCGAAGAACCGAATCGAGGGTAAGCATGCTCGTTGGATTGTGCAGATTCGTGATCACGATGAGCCTCGTCTTCTCCGTGACGCAACGGCGAATCTCCCCTGGATCAACTGCCCAGCCATTTTCTTCGGTGCGCAGGAAGCGTTTCGCTTTCGCTTCCAGATAATGGGCGACATCGAGAATCGGACCGTACGCCGGTTGCTCGATTAAAACTTCATCGCCTGGTTCAATGATCGCAGCCATGGCGAGATGATTCGCCATAGAAGTGCCGGCGGATTCCACTACGCATTCGGGATCGACGCCATGGTGCTCAGCGATGGCGGCCTGCAGAGGCGCGTAGCCGTAATTGTTGTCGCCATTAATTTCGAGTTTCATCAGGTCCACCGGCAGTTCGCGAAGAGGAAATGCGGCCACGCCACTGGTTGCGAGATTGAACCGCGCGCGGCTCTGCGTCTTGGACCAATGCATGTAGTCAGAATGCTTGTGTCTCATCAATAGGTTCCTCTGAATCTGCTCCAATAATGGTAAACCGGGAGGCCCGCCAGAAGGATGCACAATGCGATTGCGCTATTAGCGGGTGACGCAACGATGGCGCTTCCGACAATTCCCGCACAGGACAATACAAACAGGATCGTGGTAAATGGGTGTCCCGGCGCGCGGTAAATTGCGGCGTCCGCTCCGATCTGCCGCCAGCGCAAAATGAAGAGCGATGACGCGGTCATTCCGAAAAAAATGAAATCAACGGTCACTTCGAAGTTCAAAATCTCGCCATATGTTCCAGAGCAGGCGATGATCGTCGCTGCTATCCCTTGAAGGACGATCGCAATGACGGGCGCTCTTGACCGTCGCGAGAGGCTGCCGACGCTTCGAAAGAAAAGTCCGTCACGGGCCATCGCGTAGTACACACGCGGAGCGGTCAGCATGCTTTGGCTGAGGAAGCCGAGTGTCGAAATTGCGATCCCGGCGGCAATCCATTGCGCCCCGCGCTTGCCCAGCGCGATCCGCATTACATCAGAAGCCGGAGTCGTTGTTGCATCGAGGCCGGCTGGACCGAGCACACGCAGGCATGCAAGATTGACTGCGAGATACAGAGCGACAACAGCGGCCACTCCCATCAGGAGCCCGCGTGATAAATCGCGCCGCGCATCGCGCATTTCACCCGCAACAAAAGTGGCGGTCTGCCATCCACCGTAGGCGAAGGCAATGGGAACCATGGCAGCGCCGATGCTTTTCAGAAGCCCGAATGAAACCGGTTGTGCAAGCAATGGCCCGGATTTGAGAGACCCTCCGCCAAGCGCGACTCCAAGCATCACGAGTGCCGCAATCACCGCAATCTTCAACGACATAAGAACGTTTTGCACGTTGCTGCCGGCACGTGCTCCCAGACAGTTAATTCCAGTCAACACCAGCAGCACCACGGCCGCGATCGTGCTGTCGCTCCAAAGTGCTCCCGTGAGCGCACGAAAGTAAGATGAGAAAATAACCGCCACCGCGGCCATGCCGCCGGTTTGCGTGACCAGCAGCAGTCCCCATCCATACACAAACGTAACTGAAGCATGATACGCCTCGCGCAAGTAAAGATACTGGCCGCCTGTTCCCGGGAGACGAGTGGCGAGCTCGGCCCAGATAAATGCGCCGCACATTGCGATGAACCCGCCCAGCGTCCAAACGCCGAGGATCAAGAATGGCGTGTGAACACGATGTGCCACCTCGGATGGATTCGCGAAGATTCCCGCGCCTACGATGCCGCCCATTACGATCATGGTGGCGTCGAATAATCCAAGCTGACGGCGAGGCTTCGGAGCGTCCAATGTTAAGGTCTCATTTTGTTACAGCGGTCAGTTTGTAAATTCTGAATTCTGAAGTCGTCTCCATCAGAGTTGCGTTTTCGGCGAGACGCTGCGCGAATTCAGGATAGTACTCCAGCCACCAAAATGTACTGGCTGTGAAAACGACGTGGGTAGCACCGCGGCCACGAAGTCGTTCAAGATCAACGATTGCCTCCCGGCTATCGTTCGGATTGCCATCGTAAATCGCGTCTTGCTCGAGAAAATGCCAACCTTTCCGCTCTGCGTAGTAAAATATCGTCGGGTCGCCGTTGTCCGCTGCGATAATCAACGAATCCGGTGCTGTGCTTTTCCTAAATTCCAGACCGGCATCGCGAAGCTGGGCGGCCGAGGATCGATAAAGTGGTCGCACATAGAAGTAAGCAAGAATTGCAAACGAACTCGCAAGCAGGATCGACCATGTCATCATCGCAACGCGCGAAGAAGAGATTTTCGATCCGATAAATGCGCAAGCGGCGCCCGCAAAAGCGGCAGCGACCGGTACAAGCGGAAGCTGATACCATGGGTGGCGGTTGCCATAGCCGACTACGACGATGAACAGGATCATCGCGCCAAGCCACCAATGAAAAAGTCCTGCATATCTCCCGCGGGGCGCGAGGATCACTCCGATGATCGCCATGATCGAGAGAATCGGCGTGAGGCTCGATGTTGCGGTCAGCCCCATGATGTTCCAGTACCACGCGAAACTCTCGATCCGGATTCCGCCCTCGCCAAAGAAATGATGCGGATAAAATCTCTCGGCGATTTGAGTCGCATGCCAGTACCACGCGACAGAAGGTAAAATTGTAACCACGGCGAAAACCCAGAGCGCTTGCTGTCTCAGAAAATTCCGGCCCCACTTTTGCCAGGCGAGGAACAAAAGCGGCGCCCCGACGACGGCACTCGGCAATTTCATAAGAAGCGCTAATGAAATAGCAATAACTGCCCCTAAGAAAAGCATCGGCGTCTCATCGTCGATCCACCGCACGAAAAAATAGAGGCCAATTAGCGCCAGACTGAGCGAGGGGACGTCCGGCATGAACGAGCGTCCGGCGAAGACATTCAGCGGCGCGAAACTGTACAAGAATGTTGCCCAAATCGCCGCCGTGCCGCCGAAGATTTCGCGCACGAGTAAAAAGAAAAACGGCAGCGAAACAGTGAAGAAGATTAGGGCCTGGCTTCGCCCAATCCACTCGTGAACGCCGGCAATCTTGTAACAAATGGCTGCGAGAAACGGCAAAATTGGAAATTCCGTTCCGACGTATCCAGGCGCGCCGCCTGCCCAATCAATCTGCGGATAGGCAAAATGAAAGCCGTTTTCGTTAAAGTTGCGCGCAATCGCCGCGACATCGCTTTGTCGCCAGCTCCAGCGGTCGATATATGGCTGATTAATCGAAAAGAGCCGCACCGCAACGGCAAGGATCGACAACGCGATCACAAATTTGCTCGTTCGGCGCGCCCCCATTCGACTTCGCTTAGCCCAGGCTTGGTTGCGCCCTACCAATACGCTCATGCAACCGCGTCTTGACAAACGGGCTCGGCAAAGTCAATCGAGTACGGTAAACCTGAATCGCGCGTAACTGGGCTCGCATGAAACCAACGGCTCTCGTTTGTCGGCAGCAATGTTGCTCTGCTGCATGTCCTAGATTCCTTGCGCTGACAGTGCTCATCAGTTTTGGGATTAGCGCGGTGTACGCCCAGAACGAGCCGGTTCTTGTGCCGGACGCCGTCGATTATCAGAAATTGCTCCCCATTTTGCCAGACGCGCCCCAGGGCTGGACTGCTGATAAGCCGGAGGGCTCGACGGAGGACGTCGGCGGATTCAGACTCACAAACGTGCATCGTGATTACCGAAAAGGCGAAGGTGACAATGTTCCTACCGCGGCGATCAGCATACTCGATTCAGTCGCGAACCCGGATTACGTCAGCGCGACGACCGCTGCGTGGAATAACAGCAGCGAAACCAGCGAAGGCTATAGCAAGTCCGTCACAATCAATGGCAATCCCGGTTTCGAGGCGTTCGAAAAGGACACTAAACACGCCACTCTTTGGGTAATGATCGCCAATCGTTATTTCCTTCAGATCGAATTGCAAAACCAGGATCCCAAGGAATTACAGGGATGGGTTAAGCGCGTCGATCTGGAAAAACTCGCCGCGCTCAAGTGAGGTGGATTGAGCCTGTAGAGGCGGCTGTGTCAGCCGCAGGTTGTTTAGAATGCGGACGGCACGCCCGCCACTACAGTCGGCTCGCCGATGCTCTATTTGTGCTCGCTCGCTTCCCTCGCCATTGGCACAAAACGCACCGGTAACGTGGCGCTTTGTTTCAGTTGGCCGTTTTTCTTTTCGAGCAGGTAGAGCTCCTGAGCAATTCGGTCGCCGACGGGAATAACCATGCGCCCGCCGTCTTTGAGTTGATCGACCAGCGGCTGCGGAACTCTGTCCGGCGCGCAGGTCACAATAATGGCATCGAATGGTGCGGCTTCCGGCCAGCCCTTGTAACCGTCGCCGATCTTCACGTGCACATTTTCGTAGCCGAGGCGTTGCAACGTCGCCTCGGCGTTTTTCGCCAGCGGCTCGACGATCTCGATCGAATAAACTTGCGACATGAGCTCGGCCAAAATCGCCGCCTGATAGCCAGAGCCGGTCCCGATTTCCAAAACGCGGTCGCTCGGTTTCAACCGCAATTGTTCCGTCATAAACGCCACGATGTACGGTTGCGAGATCGTTTGACCGTAACCGATGGGCAACGGCCCATCTTCATAACTCCCAGCTCGCGAGTCCGGGGGAACAAATTCTTCCCGTGGCACTTTGTTCATCGCGTTAAGGACACGCTCGTCGCTGATCCCGCGCGCCTTCAACTGCTCCGTTACCATGCGCTGGCGCTGCGCTGCAAAATCGGATGCTGCTGTGGGTTTTTGTCCGCAACCGGCCGCAGCAATCGCGGCAAGGACCAGAAATTGTGCAACCCGTCGCATAGCAAATGATAACGCGCACGCGCCTAAAGCGAAAGGTAGGGTCGGCGCGCTGCGCCGACCGGATGCCGCAGCGGATTATCTGTACGATACAGCAGATTCTTCGTGTTCTTCGTGGTTAATCTTTGCTTATTCCGAGGGAACGTGCTTGTCCGGCTCGGTCCGAGTAATTTCCCCTCTCAATAGAGTGCACACGAAGGGGGCAAAAGTGCGAGCTGCGGCCGCCCTTACGTAAAGTTGTCGACCCTTGCCCGCGCAAACAAAAAGCCGCCAGGCTGTGAGGCATGACGGCTGATTGCGAATTGCGGCTGGCTGTTTAGCTACCGGCGTCAGCGGGTTCGGAAAATATCGACACTGGCTGTAGTTGTTTGATCATCCGGGCCCAACCCTCCCATCACCAGCACGCCGCGATTACCACGCAGCACGATGGAGGAGTGACCGGCGCGAACGACACTCATGGAGCCGGCCGCAGACCAGGTCCCGGTTCTCGGGTTGTAGAGATCGGCACTTGACACCGGCGTTTGGAAGGCTGTGTGCCCCCCTGGCACCAGCACCCGACCGTCGGGCAGACGAACCACGGCATACTCAGTTTCGCTGCGAGGCGCTGTCATCGCGCCGGTCGGAGTCCACTGCCCCGTGTGGGGATCGAAGATCTCTGCCGAGGCATACCGGGGCAGCTCTTCATCTCCCATACCCCCGCCGGCGGCCAACACCCTGCCGTCCTGCAGAACTCCGTCGCAACGCCTCCCACAGCCAAAACGCGGCCATCGTGGAGCACGACCGACGCAAACTCGCCACGGGCGACGTTCATGCTTCCCGTCGGAGTCCAGGTGTTGGTCGCCTCATCGTAGATCTCGGCGGAGCTCAGTGCGTCGAACGGGGGTCCAAAGCCGCCTGCAATGAGGACCTTGCGCCCGGGCAGCAGTACTGCTGTGAAGTCCTCGAAGCGCGGCTCATTCATCAAGCCCGTAAATGACCAGGTACCGGTGCTCGGGTCGTAGATTTCGGCGCTATCAAGGAAGTTGAAGTTCTCATCAGCTCCGCCAATTACCATTATCCGACCGTCCTCTAGTCGGACTGCACCGGGCGCCGCACGTGCCGTGTTCATCGGCGCTATCGGTGTCCACGCCCCTGTATGCAAGTTGTAAATTTCAGCGTCCGGGAAGATGAAATTGGCCATACTCCCGTCAAATCCGCCGGCCACCAAGACATTGCCGTTCAGCAGCTCGCCGGCTGCGAAGAATCCGCGTGCCTTATTCATGGGATTTGCCGGCGTCCACGTGATCCCTTGTGCGCAGGCTGCAGGTGCCGGACCGTAGGCTGCGGCGCAGACGAGCACTAGTGAGATGAAAAGGAACGCGCGCCGCCAAGGCGAGCGGTTAATCGAGTTTGTTATGGATTGAGTTGTCATATTTTTTGTTTCTAAGTTTTTGTTGAGGTTGGATTGTTGATGGCATGAACTGCAATCCAGTTCCGCGCGGAACCAGGGGCTCCAGTTGGATCTGGTAATTGCGTAAGCGGCGGTCCCAGCGTAGGTCCAGCCCCACGAGCTTCTTCAGCTCGGCCGAAGATGCGTTGAAACGTCGGGTGACGTAATCGACGCGCTTTTACCTAATCTGGCGTCATGGTGTCAAGCTTCTTTTCTGTGACTTGGCCGGCGATTTATGGGACGTGGCTTGAAGGAGTGACGTAGCGATGACAGTAATTGAAATTAGGCCACACGCTTCAGCGCCAAAATTAGCATCCCCCGACGAAGCAGCCGATCCACCTCGTTGAACGGAATGATGCGTTCCACCCTTTGTAACCGTCGTACACTTTACGTGCACGTTTTTGTAGCCGAGACGCTGGAGCGTTGCCTCGGCCCTATTCGCCAGCCGAAGCGACTACAGCAAATTCTTCGTGTCCTTAGTGCCCTTCGTGTTTAATTTCAGCGGTTTTTACTAATGGTTGAGGAACGCAAAACGCCAGAGCAGCGCGCTACGATGACCGACCTCGAACGTCTTCGTCACTCGGCGTCCCACGTACTTGCGACGGCAATTCTGAAGATCTGGCCGGAAGCGCAGTTCGCCGCCGGGCCGCCTGTAGAGAATGGTTTTTATTACGATGTCGATCTTCCGCACCGGATCTCGCCTGACGATTTCGAAAAGATCGAGGCCGAGATGAAAAACGAAATCAAAGCGAACCATCCCTTCGAAAAAATCGAAGTTTCGAGGGATGAAGCGCTCGCCCTCGGCAAGAAAGGCCGGCTCGCCGCATTGGGAGAACGAGCCGAGCCGAGCAAATACAAGCTCGACATCATCGAAAACAGTCCCGCCGACGAAAGAATTTCGCTCTACAGCAACGGCGAGTTCATCGATCTCTGCGCTGGGCCACATGTGATGCGCACGGGGAACATCGGCGCGTTCAAACTCACGAACGTGGCGAGCGCTTACTACAAGGGCGATGAGAAGAATCCGCAACTCCAGCGCATTTACGGAACCGCATTCAAAACCAAGAAGGAACTCGATGATTACTTCGCGATGCTCGAGGAAGCAAAGAAGCGCGATCATCGTAAGCTTGGCCGCGAACTCGGGCTTTTCGTGTTCGACGACGATGTCGGGCCGGGTCTGCCGATGTTTCTGCCGCGCGGCGCGGTCATCGCCGATGAA
>QHNJ01000135.1 GCA_003218395.1 Verrucomicrobiota bacterium | reverse complement strand
CTTTTACAAGATTTGGAAACCTAAGTGCAAGACTTTTTCCAAGCCCGTGAAAGCTTCGCTCAGCAGGAAATTCATTTTCGCCGTGCACATAAAATGCTTAGACTCCAAAGAATGCAGCGCCGATGTGGCGAAATGGCAGACGCAACGGACTTAAAATCCGTTGGGCCGTAAAAGGCCCGTGCCGGTTCGAGTCCGGCCATCGGCACTTTCGATTTCGGAACGCGGATTTCGGAAAGAGCAGAAAGATCGATTCGCACAAAATGGGAAATTGCTGATATGAACGCGCGTCCGCTTTTCATTCCAGTGATTCTTGGCACTGCGCGTCAGGGAAGACAGAGCGAGAACGTCGGGCGTTTCGTTTTTGAGGAGACGAAGAAACGTGCGGATGTGGAGACGGAACTGATCGATGTGCGCGAGCTTCCAATTGAAACTCGATGACGCAGGCGAGCAAATGAAGGATCCAAAGTTTTCAACGACAATCGAACGTTGCGATGGATTCATCGTAGTGACGCCGGAATACAATCATGGTTATCCTGGCCTGTTAAAGCACGCGCTCGACATGAATCTGAAGGAGTACATTCACAAGGCTGTCGGGATTTGCGGTGTGTCGGCGGGGCCGTTTGGCGGTGCGCGTGTGATCGAGGGCCTCCTACCGGTCATGCGTGAACTCGGTCTGGTCGCCATCTTTGAGGACGTGAATTTTGGGAATGTTGCGAAAATTTTTGATAAGCAGGGAAATTTGCTCGATCAAAGTTATGTGTGGCGGGTGGACAAATTTCTGAATGAATTGGTCTGGATGGCGCGCGTGCTTCGGCACGGGCGCGAAAATATTGCGCCCTTTTGATCAACGATCGTGCGACGGTCACTCTTCCGCTATTCGACTCTCACCGGCAGCTTCGCTGTCCGCTTCTCCCGCCAGGGAGAGGGTAGGGGTGAGGGTCCACGCTTTCACTGCGATATCCCGCGCCGTATTGTCTAGTCAATGAATTTGTTGCAGGACCGAATGCGAAGACTTGGCATTCGGGATGCCGACCTGGAAGAAACCTTCGCACGATCCTCCGGACCGGGTGGCCAGAATGTAAACAAGGTTGCAACCGCCGTGACGCTGCGTCATCGGCCAAGCGGAATCAGCGTCACCGTCCAGGATTCACGATCGCAAGCACAAAATCGCAAGCTCGCGCGTGTGCGATTGCTCGATGCCATCGAACAGGCTCAACAAAAAATGTGCGTGGCCGAAATCGCGCTTCGCGAAAAAGTGCGCCGAAGAAAATCGCCGCGACCAGCTGCCCTCAAGAGAAAAATTTTGGCAACCAAGCGTAAGCACGGTGAGCTAAAGCGACAACGCGCCAAGGTTGAAATTTGATAGAATTCTTCTTTTTAATACGTCTGTCGAAGCAACTTGTGACGAACTGTTCTTAAAGAAACAATTCACTATGAAAAAATCGATCATTCTTACTTCTGTATTTTCGGTCCTCGCTCTAACGCTGGTCTCGTGCTCGAGCGAACCCGAGACGAGTACGACCACAACGCGTCAGACTACTGTAACGGCGCCTGCGCCGGTGCCAGCCACCACCACAACAACAACGACGCATCAGACCGGCGGCGGTTACTAAGCGGGAGCAGACACAGATTCAAAGTGGGGAGACTCACTAGAGTCTTCCCACTTTCTTTGTCTGGGCCAAAGCGATTGGGTTGTTGTACCCGCGTCGCGGTGTCGGGGGCGCTCAGCGCGTTCTTACCGCCACATGCCCGCGCGCTTAAGCAAGACCAGCGCTACGATTTCTCAACCGAAAGCTCTGCGGTTTGCGCTTCTTCTTCGGCCTGACTGACGACGGGTGCGATAGCCTGCAGCTTTTCTCCGTTACGAAGATCCATCAACTTTACACCCATCGTGTTTCGACCTACGACGCGGATTTCTTTTACGCGCGTCCGCACCAGCTGGCCTTTCGTTGTAATAAGCATCAGCTCGTCCTTGTCAGTCACTGTTAGGGCGCCGACAACATCGCCGGTCTTTTCACCGGTTTTCATGGTAATGATGCCCTTGCCGCCCCGAGATTGGCGGCGATAATCATCGAACGGCGTTCGCTTGCCGATGCCATTCTCACCGGCCACCAGTAACATCGCAGCCGGATCGACAATGGCGATTGCAACTACGTGGTCTTTCTTGTCTGGCCGAATCCCCCATACGCCCACAGTGTTGCGCCCCTGATCGCGCAACTGCTCCTCATGAAAGCGCAGGCTCATTCCTTCTTTCGTGATCAGGACGACCTCGTTATTCCCGTTGGTAAGCTTGGCATCGATCAAGCAATCGCCTTCCTCGATCTGAATTGCGATAATGCCTCCTTTGCGAACGTTGGCGTAATCAGAAAGATTCGATTTCTTAACGATCCCCGAACGCGTCGCGAAAACAATGTGGAGATTTTCGTCCCACGTTTGATCGACAGCACTTGGCCCAGTGCCAGATTTCTTGGACTGAACTCGGATCGTTGCCGCTATTTTCTCGTCGGCGCGCAACTCAAGGATATTAGCGATGGATCGGCCCTTTGCCGCGCGTCCCATTTCGGGAATTTCATAGACTTTTTCAACATAAGCACGTCCGGATTGTGTGAAAAACATCAGATAGTCATGCGTCGTAGCGGTGAAGAGATGCTCGACAAAATCGCCTTCGTCTTCTTCGGTAGCGCCTTCACGCGTGGACATGCCGATCACACCTTTGCCGCCCCGGCGCTGCGCTCGAAATGCACTTAAGGCCGTGCGCTTGATGAATCCGCCATGCGTGATGCTGATGATACAGCCCTCGTTTGCGATGAGATCCTCCATGTTGATCTCGGCTTTATCAGGCGCCAGTTCGGTCAGGCGTGGTGTTCCGTGTTTGTCACGAATTTCGCGCAGTTCCTTCTTGATGATGGTTAAGACGCGTTGTTCTTTGGCCAGAATGTCGCGGAGATCTTTGATCGCGTTGATCAATTCCTTGTACTCGCTGTCGATCTTTTCTCGCTCGAGGCCGGTGAGCTGATAAAGGCGAAGATCAAGAATCTGATTTGCCTGGTGTTCACTAAACGCATAGCGGCCTTCGACCAGCCGCGCCTCATTACGAATCTGGATGCCGATGTGCTCGACTTGCCTTCTCGTAAATTCGAAGGCGAGCAATTTCACGCGTGCTTCATCCCGGTTGGCCGAACCGCGAATGATTCGAATAAATTCGTCCAGATTGGCCAGCGCGATCAGGTAACCTTCGAGCGTTTCCGCGCGCTCTTCCGCTTTGCGCAATTCGAAGCGCGTGCGGCGCAGCACGACTTCGCGTCGGTGCTCGATGTAGCAGGCATTTGCTTCCTTAAGCGAAAGCAATTTGGGCCGCCCATGATCAATCGCGAGCATGATGACCGCGAAGGAGCTTTCCATCGCAGTGTGTTTGTAGAGATTGTTGATGACGACCTTGGGATTGGCGTCGCGCTTCAGCTCGATAACGACCCGCGTATTTTCATCCGACTCGTCACGAACCGCGCTGATTTCTGTCAGCACTTTTTCGTTCACCAGCGACGCGATGCGTTCGACGAGCGTGGCGCGATTGACGTTGTATGGAATTTCAGTGATGACGATTTGTTCCCTGCCGCCTTTGAGTTCTTCGACGCCGGCCTTGCCGCGCACCTTCATACTGCCGCGGCCCGTCTCGAGATATTGTTTGATTCCTGACACGCCGCAGATCGCGCAGCCGGTTGGAAAATCCGGGCCTTTCATATACTTCATCAGCTCATCGAGCGTGATTTCCGGATTATCGATTTGCGCACAAATTCCATCGACAACCTCAACCAGATTATGTGGTGGAATGTTTGTGGCCATGCCAACTGCGATGCCGGTTCCTCCGTTGACGAGCAGATTCGGAAAGGCCGCTGGAAAAACGGTTGGCTCGGTACGCGTCTCGTCATAATTCGGGACAAAGTCGACCGTGTCCTTCTCCATGTCGGTCATAAGGGCGGCGCCGAGGTGTGTCATGCGCGCTTCAGTGTAACGCATCGCCGCCGGTGGATCGCCTTCGACTGAGCCAAAGTTGCCCTGCCCGTTGACAAGCGTTTCGCGCATCGCCCACGGTTGCGCCATATGGACAAGGGTGGGGTAGATAACCGCTTCGCCGTGCGGATGATAATTACCACTCGTGTCGCCGCAGATTTTCGCGCATTTGCGATGCTGCCGATTTGGAAACAGCGATAAATCGTGCATCGCATAGAGAATTCTTCTCTGCGATGGTTTCAGTCCGTCACGCGCGTCGGGCAAGGCACGCGAGATTATGACGGACATTGAGTAATCGAGGAACGATCTCGATACTTCCTCGGCAACATTGATCGGTTCTACCTTTTCGTTTTGATTGTACATGGTCTAAGTCTGTAGGAGCGCCGCCGAACGCTCTGCCACGAAACGTTCTTCCCAAGCGCGTGAAATGTTATCGGCCTGACGGACCGTCACAGGAGGACCAATCCGTGTGCGGCGCGGCAGAGAAATCCGCAGAAAATCCAACACCGCTCGGATGGTGCCCTCGTAGTCTTGGCAGAGTTTCTCGTATTCGACCCGGAAAGGATTGACGCCGATTCGCTGGAAAAAGCACTCCCAAGCTTTTTCCTGTCGCTGGCCCTCTTTGAGACATTGTTCGATTAATTCCGCATCGAATCGCGGTTCTCTTTGAATAGTTTTCCCCTTCTGTACTTTCCAAAGACCAGTCTGAAGCGCACGAGCTGTCGACAATGCTTGCCGGAGTTTGTGGCGCCGGACGACATGCACAAACTGAAGGCGCGGGAAAGCATTTCGTAAAAGCTTGAGATCGCCTGTTCCGGCGTCACCGAAAGCACGAGTTGCACGCAGGCGAGTAAGAAAATTGTCCAGGTACCAACTCATCAATTTAAAGCCGAAGACTTCATTGGAGGTGGTTTTCGCGCTGATGATGCCGCGCACATACCCAGCATAATCCTTAGCCGGATCGAGACCGTGCTTGGCGCCGTAATCCGCTTCGAATTTTTCCAGAAAAAACTGCTTCGGTCTGCCTGCCTGGCGCGTAGCATGCAAACCGTCGGTCAGCAAATTGCTACCCGAACGCGGAATTGCGCAGACCACGTAACAACGACGGGGATGGCGCAGGTTGTGGAACGGACCTCCCATCGCAAAATCTTACACATCGAGATTCCGCACGTTCAGCGCGTTGTCTTCGATGAACTGGCGGCGTGGTTCAACGACGTCGCCCATAAGGATCGTGAACATTTTGTCAGCATCGACGGCGTTGTCGTCGTTTAAATCCACTTTCAGTAGTTTGCGTTTTTCCGGATTCATTGTGGTTTGGAACAGCTCTTTCGCATTCATCTCGCCGAGACCTTTGAAACGCTTGATCTGCACACCGCGCCGGCCGATCTCTAAAATCTTCTGGAGAATTTCGGGAATCGAAAACAGCGGATGGGAAGCGGCTTTTTCACCATCGCCCTCGATCAACTCAAATATTGGACGATCGCTAGTCGCGTAGTGGCCGACTTTCAAACCTTTGCGCGCCAGTTCCGCAATGATTTTTTGGATCGCGGCCGATTCATGTAATTCAGTCAATTTCCCGCGTCGGCGGGAACCGTTTGCACGAGCCGGTGCCTCCCCAAGGGGCAGCAATTCCTGACCAAGCTCGGTGTCGAACAAATTAAGGTCGAGGTTATCCTGATGAAATTGGCGAACCTCCTTTTCGTCGTGAAAATAATGCACGCTCTCTTCATTTCCGTCGCGAACTTTGACAAGATAGGTCGGGAGCTTGCCCGACTTTGAATTCCGTTCCGCGAGATAAGTTTCGAAATCGCCGCCGTGGCGACGGACCGCCTCACTCAATTTTGCGAGTTTCTCGAGAGATTCGAGAATGTCCTTTAATTGTGCCGGCGTGATCTCTTTGTCATCCGCCAGATTTTTTAAGCGCACGTCCTCCGCACCGAGCGAAATGAGAATCTTGTTCAGCTGGACATCATCATCGACATATTCTTCGCGTTTTTTTCGTTTGATTTGATAAAGCGGCGGCTGCGCGATGTAAATCTTGCCGGCGCGCACCAGTTCAGTCATCTGCCGAAAAAAGAAAGTCAGCAGCAGGGTGCGAATATGCGAACCATCGACGTCGGCATCCGTCATGATGATGATCCGACCGTAGCGCAACTTCGTGATGTCGAAGCGGCCTTCGTCTTTGCCGTTGCCATCCTCTTTCGGTTTGCCGATGCCTGCGCCGATCGCCGTGATCATCGACTGGATCTCGTTGTTTTTGAGAAACTGATCTTCGCGCGCTTTCTCGACATTGATGAGCTTGCCGCGAATTGGCAGGATCGCCTGATAACGCCGATCGCGTCCCTGCTTGGCGGAGCCGCCCGCTGAATCACCTTCGACAATATAAAGTTCCGTCAATTCCGGGTCGCGCTCGGAGCAATCCGCCAATTTTCCCGGCAACCCGCCACCGGTGAGCGCGCCTTTGCGAATCGTTTCGCGCGCTTTTCGAGCCGCCTCACGCGCTCGTGCCGCCGTAAGCACTTTGTCGAAGATGCGCCGCGCGATCGGCGGATTCTTGTCGAAGTAAGTCATCAGACCTTCGTAAACGACCGAGTTTACAATCCCGTCGATCTCCGTGTTCACGAGCTTCACCTTGGTCTGCGATTCGAAGCGCGGGTTAGGCAATTTGATGCTGAGAACGCAAATCAAACCTTCGCGTACATCGTCGCCCGAAACCGAAGGATCCTTCTCCTTAAGAAAATTACTCGATTTCGCGTACTGATTAACGGCCTTTGTGAGCGCGGTGCGGAAGCCAGTCAAATGGGTTCCGCCGTCCGGATTTGGGATGGAATTAGCAAACGGCAAAATCTGATCGTTGTAGCTGTCATTGTATTGCAGAACAACATCGACAAAAACTTCATCGCGCTGTCGCGAGATCACTACCGGCTTCGGATGAAGCACCTGCTTGTTTTCGCCGAGCTGCTTTACGAACTCTTCGATGCCGTGCTTGTAGAAAAATGTCTCTTTTTTCGGTGGCTCGCTCCGCTCATCGGTTAATGTGATTTCGAGGCCGGGATTGAGAAACGCCAGCTCGCGCAATCGCGTCGCGAGCCGCTCGAATTTAAACTCCGTCGTGATCGTGAAGATCGTCGGATCGGGTAAAAACGTGATGAGGGTTCCGGTGGTCTTTTTGTTTTTGACTTCGCCGATGACGGTCAGTTTGTCGGTCGTTTTGCCTTTGGCGAAAGCCATGTGATAGACCTTCCCATCACGCGACACTTCCGCCTTGAACCATTCGGAAAGCGCGTTCGTGCACTTCGCGCCAACGCCATGTAAGCCACCGGAATATTTGTAAGCGCCCTGTCCAAATTTTCCGCCCGCGTGCAAATTTGTCAGCACGAGTTCGATGGCCGGCATCTTCCATTTTGGGTGAATGTCCACAGGAATCCCGCGGCCATTGTCCCGCACTGACACCGATCCATCGACGTGAACAGCCAGTTCAATTTTGGTGCAAAATCCCGCGAGATGTTCGTCGATCGAATTATCGAGCACTTCAAAAACCAGATGGTGCAGACCCCGCTCATCAGGGTCTCCGATAAACATTCCAGGCCGTTTTCGGACCGCCTCCAGACCTTCCAACTTGTCGATCTGGGCGGCGTCGTATTTTTGCGCTGCCCCGATTCCAGTCCAGCTAGTGCGAGGGAGTTTGTCGACCGGAATTTCGTCTTGGGCTTTTAGCATAGATTGAGATCGAAACGACCCGGTAAAAAAGATAACAAAAACAGGGCGATAAACAAATAATATCTCGTGACTGAGCCCGTTGGGTATCCGCTAGATATGGGGCGACAAATAGCCGCGAACCCAAAATCTTGTATTTTCATGGTCGGGCTTCTATTGGGACCCTGCTAAGCCTATTTCCAGCGGCTTGACCCCCTGTTTCTAAAATCGGAAAATGCGGTTGTTATGCGCGCTCAAACCCTCTCTGAAGCACGCTGGATTTTTGCGATTTTCGCGCTTCTCGCGATTGGCAGTTGGTTCATTTCGGCATGGTTGTCGTTGCTTTTTTTGATGTTGTTTTTTTGCGTTGTCTTCTTTTTCCGCGATCCGGCTCGTGCGGTGCCGCCAGATTCAAATCTCGTCATGGCTGCTGCCGATGGCACAGTGAGAGACATCGTCGAGCTTGATGAGAACGAAGTCCTCAAAGCGAAAACGCGCCGTGTCGGAATATTCTTGTCCATCTTCGATGTCCACACGAATCGCGCTCCGATCGACGGCCGAGTCATTTATCGCCAGCATCGAGATGGGCTTTGTCTTGACGCGCGCCACCCCGATTGTTCGGAGAAGAACGAATCGATGACGTGGGCTTTTGAGAATGCACGCGTTACGATTGTAGTCCGCCAACTTACCGGCGCGATTGCGAGGCGCATCGTAGCATGGGCGGAAGTCGGGGATGAATTAAAAAAAGGCGAGCGCTTCGGAATGATTCGCTTCGGTTCGCGAACGGAATTATACTTGCCCCTCTCCGCCACCGTCCTCGTGAAGGTGGGCGATCACGTGGCGGGCGGCTCAACTGTGATCGCGCGACTCTCCAGTTAAGGTGGCCCCACGATTTATGAGCGAACCACCTCCGAAAATTTATCTGCTGCCGAATTTAATGACGGCAGGGAATCTGTTTTGCGGGTTCGCAGCCACCTTGAAAATTCTTCAAGGCGCCTTGCTCCAGGTTTCAAACCCGGATGTTGCCACCGATCTTTTTCACACCGCGATCTGGTTTATTCTTGGCGCCTTCGTTTTTGATTTCCTCGATGGCCGACTGGCGAGACTGGGTGGTCACGACAGTCCGTTCGGCCGCGAGTTCGATTCGCTTGCCGACATTGTTTCGTTCGGCCTCGCACCCGCACTCCTGGTTTATCGGATCGTGCTCCAAGAGTTTCCGCGCGCCGGCTGGGTCGTGGCGTTTGTCTATCTCGCCTGCGGCGCGCTGAGGCTCGCCCGATTTAACTGTGCCGCTGCAAACCAGGCCGGAGCAGGTAAGGAATTCAAAGGATTTCCGATTCCTGCCGCAGCCGGTCTTATTGCGTCGCTTACACTTTTTTTGCTCTGGCTTGCGGACAGTGAACGCCACCTGGGCAACTGGAAATTTGTGCTGCCACCACTCATGCTTTTTCTCTCCTTCATGATGTTTAGCCGCTTTCGTTATCCAAGCTTTAAGGCGGTCGATTGGCGAACTACGAAATCGATCCCACGCTTTCTCATCATCAGCGTCATCCTTGTCTTTACGGTGATGAATTATGAATGGATGCCGGCAGTCCTTTTCCTTTCCTATTTGCTCTACGGATTTCTCCGGCCGTGGCTATCACATCAGTGGCGGCGCGAAATTGAAGAGGAGATCGGCGAAGAACCAGTCGAAACCGCTGAGAACGCGCCCTGAAGGTCGTCAATCACACTTCACTGCGTCGCCGAAGTGTTAAGGGCTTCACCAGCAGCTGTGAGCTTTCTGCTTTAAATCTGCCGCTGTCGCGGCGTTCCTCCTCATGGCAACACTCGGTGTTGGATTTTGGATGCTTCACCGCTCACAAGGCAAATTTATGAACCCAGCCGCGGTGATTCCCTACAAGAGCATCGCGGTACTCCCCTTCCAGAATGTGAGCGCGGATCCCGAAAACGCATTCTTCACCGATGGTGTACAAGACGAAATCCTTAATGACTTGGCAAAAATCGCGGATTTGAAAGCGATCAGCCGGACATCGGTGATGCAATACAAGACCGGTGTGAAGCGAAATGTCCGCGAGGTTGGGAACGCAGTCGGCGTCGCACATGTCGTCGAGGGAAGTGTACAACGCGCCGCGAATCGCGTCAGCACGCAGTTAATCGATGCAAGGACTGACACGCATTTGTGGGTAGAGCGTTGTGATCGACCACTGGATGACGTCTTTGCGATCCAAGCCGATATTGCCAAGGCGATCGCCGGCCAGCTTCAGGCAAAGCTTTCACCCGCGGAGAAGACCGTCATTGAACAGCCACCAACAACAAACCTTATAGCGTACGATCGTTACTTGCGCGCCGAGAAGCTATAGGCGGAACAAATGACTCAGCCCCCAAAGGATATTCGCGAAATAGTACGGTCGCTGGATCACGCGGTAGCGAATGATCCAACGATCTTGCTTGCCTTGTGAACTGGCGCGAACACATTGCGCGGCGATCCTCGTTTTGAGAAACCAGTTGAGGAAGCGAAGAAACCAGTCTCTCTCTAAGGAGAGCAACAGGCTTGAAGCTTGTTTGTCGCACAGGTTCGCACCGTGGACGGATTCGTTTCGTGGCAAACAGGATGCCTATGCTCTATTGATTCAAGCGAGCGAGGATTTCTGGATCGCGTACGTCGGCCCAGTCGCCCGCAAGTTCCAGCGCTTTCACCTTTTTGCCAGACCGCGCGAGATCGCAAATGGCATCGGTTAATTCATATTCGCCGCGCGGCGAAGGTCTCAATCTTGGCGTGAAATCGAAAATGCTGGGCCGAAATGCGTAGAGACCGGCGTTGTACCACGGGCTTTCGACCTCCCCCGGGTGCGATTTTTCGCGAATATCGACAAGTTCCATTTCGTCGTTCAGAAAAACTGCGCCGCCTTTGGTCACGTCTTCCCCGCGCTTCACGGTAATGATTGCTTCGCTATCGTCCGCAAGATCGACGATGCGCTCGTAATTTGCCGGGTCCACCAAAATGTCCCCGTAGCTCAAAATGAACGGCGAATTTTCAACGAAATTGCGTGCAAGATCGACAACGCGCCCTGTCCCATCCTGCACAACTTGGGTCGCGTACTGTATCGCGATCTTGTAACGGGAGCCGTCGCCGAAAAAATTTTGAACTGCGTCGCCGCGGTAACCGACGATGAAGAAGAACTCGCGTAAGCCCGCGTCGCGCAATCCTTCCACGATGTGCTGCAAAACGGGTTTCCCGCGCACTTCGATCATTGGTTTGGGAAGATCGACAGTCAGCTCACGCATGCGCCTGCCGCGTCCGGCCGCCAGGACGACCGCTTTCTCGATCTTCATGGATCAATTTTACTCAGCGCAGTTTGGAACAGCAGCAATATTTTTCACAAGCGGATGCCGGGCGCTTAAAGATGTCGATATTGTTTTTGAGTTTACTCTTCGTCGGGCCGGTGAAGTACAGCATGGCCAGAGGTAACGCGGCTATAGCCGCCTCGCTCTGTCGAGGCGCAGCAAAATCTCAGACACGGCTGCAGAGCGCCTTACCTACATTATCACCACGATTGACCCGTCTTCTTCTCGGTGATCAGAAGAGCGGGCAAATTCGCTTGTTTGATTAATTCATTCACTTTTGGAACCTCATCGGTTTTGAGTTGCGTCCATTTTTTTAACTGCTCTTCCGACTGCGTGCTCAATGTTTGGAAGACGTCGAGTTGCGGTTTCGTTGGCTCAGTATCGCCAGCCTCGATTATATGGCTGAATGTTTCAAACCGTTCGTTCAGCATGTTTGGGAAGGCGAGGTTTCCTTCCGAGCCCTTCATGTTCACTTGAATGAGTTTCTGCTCGATCTCAGACATTTTGTGATCGAGATCGTCCGCTGCCGCGAGGCTTGATTTTAACCGCGAATCGTCACCGAAACGCTTATGCAAGGTTTGAATCTGCGATCTAAGATCCCGGATTTCGTTGACGGCCTGATGCAATCGCGACACGCAATCGTTCACCTGCATCGACAAAGTGAATTGCTTTTCCAACGCCTCTTCTGATCCCTTAGTGCGTGGGTCGATGACGAGATGCAACGGAACCGTTTGCGATTTGCCGCCGACGGTCAGTTTCACCTGATAATCACCAGGCAAGGCCAGCGGTCCCCTCGGGCCGACGCCAAAGTAAAACGCGCCGGGTATCTGTATGGGATCATTGTAACGCAGGTCCCAGGCGAACCGGTTCATTCCTTCGTTTGGTGGAATCGTCTTCGCGCGCTCGACGCGATCCGGCCACTCAGGCGGTTGCTCGCCTTCTTTTTTCTCTTTGCTAGAAAGATGCCTGACGACCTTGCTTGAACTGTCGAGGATCTCCAGCGAGACCTCCTCCTTCGGCGCCGTTTTGAAATAATAATCGATGATCGCGCCCGGCGGCGGGTTATCGCCGACTGGCTGGCGCTTGTCGAATTCGTCCGGGTAATGCAAGCGCAACGCCGTTTGCGGTTGATAAAGAATCATGTCCGCGGCGGCGGATTGCGCACCGGCCTGGCGCAGCGGGGTGACATCGTCGAGCACCCAAAAGGAGCGGCCATGAGTTGCCACCACCAGAT
>QHNJ01000134.1 GCA_003218395.1 Verrucomicrobiota bacterium | reverse complement strand
ATCGAATGCTGCTCGCGGAGGCTAATCAATGGCCGGAGGACGCGGCGGCTTACTTTGGCAAAGGCGACGAATCGCACATGAACTTTCACTTTCCACTCATGCCCCGCATGTTCATGGCGCTGCAGATGGAGGATCGGTTTCCGATCATCGACATCCTCGAGCAGACGCCGCCAATTCCCGAGAATTGTCAGTGGGCAATGTTTCTTCGCAATCATGACGAGCTCACACTGGAAATGGTGACTGACGAAGAGCGCGATTACATGTATCGGGTTTACGCCAGCGATCCTCACGCGCGTATCAATCTTGGCATTCGCCGGCGTCTCGCCCCGCTACTCGCAAACAGCCGCCGCAAAATCGAGTTGCTGAACACGCTGCTGTTCTCCATGCCGGGCACTCCGATCATTTATTACGGAGATGAGATCGGCATGGGGGACAACTTTTATCTTGGAGATCGCAACGGCTGCCGCACGCCGATGCAGTGGAGTCCGGACCGCAATGCTGGATTTTCACGAGCGAACCCGCAGCAGCTCTATCTGCCGATTACGATCGACCCGGAATACCACTACGAGGCGGTCAATGTTGAGAATCAGCAAAAAAATCTCTCCTCGCTGCTCTGGTGGATGCGCCGTGTCATTGCCATGCGGAAGAATTTTAAGGCATTTTCGCGTGGCTCTCTTGAATTTCTCCATCCCGATAACGCGAAGGTTCTGGCATTTCTTCGCCGGTACGAGAAGGAGACTATCGTTGTCGTGGTGAATCTCTCGCGTTTCGCGCAATCGGTGGAGTTGGATCTGGCACGCTTCGCCGGCTGTGTGCCGATGGAAGTCTTTAGCCGCAATCTGTTTCGCTCAATCAAAAAATCAAATTACGTTATTACGCTTGGGCCTCATGCGTATTACTGGTTCGCGTTGCAACCGCAGACCAATGGCCGGCGCGTCTCGAGGAGGCGGGTTGTGCCAACGATCAATGCGCCGGCCGACCTACATACCTTGCTCAACGATGGTCAGCGCGCGCTGCTCGAACGCGAAATTCTGCCCAATTACATCCAGACCTGTCGCTGGTTTGGCTCGAAGGCGCGGACTCTCCGCGAACTTAAAGTGGTGGAGCAGCCGGGTGTCTCGTCAGATGCAGACGCGGCGCGCTTTTGGTTCGTGGTGGTAAGTTATGTCGATGGTCCCACGGAAACTTATGCCCTCCCGGTAAAGATTGCGCTGGGTAATGCTGCGCGTGCTGTTTCTCGGAGCGCGCCGCACGCGATCATCGCACGCCTGGCCGGTGCCGAAGAAACCATTCTGTATGATGCAGTGTGGGATGCGAAGTTTCGCTCTCAATTATTTGAGGCGATCGTCCAACGGCAGATTATGAAGGGGCATGCCGGCGATCTCGTCGGCATCGCGGGGAAGGCAATGGCGGCGGATTCTTCGGTCGCCGTGGACAAATCGCAAGTTTTAGTTGGGGAGCAGAGCAACTCCTCAATGCTTTTCGACAATAAATTCTTCCTCAAAATCTACCGCAAGCTCGAGGACGGCGTTAATCCTGATGTCGAAATTACCCGGTTCCTGACTGAGCGCGCCAATTTTTCTAATGTGCCGGCTTTCGTCGGCGCACTCGAATATCGTCACGAAAAATCCGAGCCGACCGTTGTCTGTCTGTTGCAGAGCGCGGCCATGAGCGAAAGTGACGGCTGGGCGCTAACACTGGACGCAGTTGGCCGCTATTACGAACGTGTGCTTGGCCGCAAAGCCGATCTCCAGAATCAAACCACCCCGCCTGGCTCACTTCTCGATGAATTGATTGGTGGCGTTTATCCTGAAAAAGCAAAGCTGCTCGGACAACGCACGGGTGAATTGCATCTTGCGCTCGCCTCGCGCGTGGATGATCGCGCCTTTGCGCCCGAGCCGTTCAATGCCATGGCGCAGCGCTCTGTTTACCAAACAATGCGCGCATCAGTGCGGCGCGCGTTTACTCTTCTGGAAAAGAAATTGCCAGACCTCTCCGCAGCATTTCGAGACGAAGCGAAAGAAGTGATCGCTACGGAGCAAGAAATACTCGCGCGCGAAAAACGGCTCCTCGACCGTCGCACTAATGCTTCGAAAATCCGGATTCACGGCGATTATCATCTCGGCCAGGTGCTTTATACTGGAAAAGATTTCATCATTCTCGATTTCGAAGGCGAACCGGCGCGAGCGCTTGGCGAGCGGAAACTGAAGCGCTCGGCCCTGCGCGATGTCTCCGGCATGATGCGATCGTTTCAATACGCCGCTTACAGTGCGCTCTGGCAGCCCGCCATGCGCACCGAAGACATGCCGTTTCTTGAACGCTGGGCCGATCTCTGGTATCGCCAAATGAGCAGCGTCTTTTTGCAAAGCTATTTAAAGACAACGTCCGGCGCGATCTTTGTCCCGCAAAATCCCGACGATCAGCAAATCATGCTTGAAGCATATTTGCTCGACAAAGCCGTTTACGAAATCGGCTACGAACTAAACCATCGCCCCGACTGGGTCGTCATCCCGATCCGCGGCATTAAACACATTTTGCGTTCAGCTTGAATTCTGCCACAGGTAAATACGGATTAAACACAGAGAAGCGAAAATTCTATTCCCTTATCTGTGAAAATCCATGTCAATCTGTGGCTAGCGAAAAAATGTTACCGGAGAAACTAAATGAACACACATCTGGACAAGATCGACAATGACATCGCAGAAAAGCATCTCTTGAAACATCCGTTTTATCTTGCGTGGACGCGCGGGGAATTGAGCAGAGAGGCGCTCTCTGACTATGCGCGGCAGTACTATCATCATGTCGCGGCGTTTCCGACGTATCTGTCGGCGGCGCACGCGAAATGCGGCGATCAACCGACGCGAAAACAGTTGCTCAAAAATTTGATCGATGAAGAAGCCGGCTCACCGAATCATCCTGAGCTTTGGCTCAAATTCACCGAAGGCCTCGGCGTTGACGATGTGAATGTGCGAAACACAGAGAAATGGCCGGAGACGAAAAATTTGATCGACACGTTCCGAGCGGTTTGCGGCGACGGATCGACTGCGGAAGGTCTCGCCGCGCTGTACGCCTACGAGAGTCAAATTCCAGCGATCTGTGAATCGAAGATCGACGGGTTGAAGAAACATTACGGCTTCATTAATCCCGCGCATTACCGTTACTTCAGCGTCCACATCGAAGCCGATCGTGAACATTCTGCCGCCGAGCGTAAGATGCTCGGGGCGTCCGTCGACAATCGCAATTTCGAGTCCGTAAAAGCCTCCGTGAATCGCGTTCTCAACGCGCTCTGGGAAATGCTTTCCGGCGTTTGCCGCCGTCACGCGATCGGGTGCTGAATTTGATGTAGAGGCAGCTGTCCTCCAGCCGCAGGCACTATTTAGCGCGGCCGCAAGACGAGAAACGAACGCATGCGATGCCGGCATACCGAGAGGACCTGCGGTTGGCTGGGATCGAGCGAAGCGGCGATTTTGTCGTAATCCGAAACTGACGCGACTGGTTGCTGATCGATTTCCTCGATCACGTCGCCTTTTTGCAATTCAGCCACGCCACTGTCAGGATCGACACTAGTGACCACGACTCCCTGCACGTTGTTAGGTAGATCGAGCTGATGCGCCATCTCTGGAGTCAGGTCGCCAACGTGAATTGAGGCGAGCGGGCTGCTGGTTGCTTCTTGATCGTTCGACTGCCCTGGGGCTTGCGGCTGCGGCTGGTCTCGTCGGGGCAGGACGCCCGCGGTTTCATAATTGGCCGGCTGCTCCTTGATCTGAGTGGTGACGCTCAGCGATTTGCCGGTGCGCACGATTTCGAGCTCAACGTCTTTATTCAACTCTGTCTGCGCCACCATACTTCTCAGCGCATTTATATTCTTCACGTCGCGACCATTGAATTTGCGGATGACGTCGCCGCGTTGCAATTTCGCTTGAGCTGCGGGCGACCCGGGCACCACTTCCTCTACCGTCACGCCCTCAGTCTCAGCGGTATTCTGGCCAGGCTGCAATGCACGTGTCTGGATTCCGAGGTAACCGCGAATGATCCGACCTTGTTTTAATAAACTTTCGAGTGCAGTGCGAATCGTGTTTGACGGAATGGCAAAACCGATTCCCTGTGAACCGCCACTGCGTGAAATGATCGCCGTATTGATCCCAACGACTTCGCCGCGAAGATTAATCAATGGACCTCCGCTGTTGCCGGGATTAATTGCGGCGTTTGTTTGAAGGAGATCCCCGAAAGCGTCGGTGCGGTTTGGCCGCATTTTCGAACTGATAATGCCGTCGGTTACCGTTTCCTCGAATCCGAATGGATTGCCGATGGCCAAAACAAAGTCTCCGGCCTGCACGGTGTCTGAATCAGCCAGTTTGAGCGGTTTAACGCCGGGATCGTCGATCTTCAGAACGGCCAAATCGACCTGAGAATCTGCGCCAACTAACCGTGCTTTTTTCGTCCGTCCATCGCTCAATTGCACTTCGATCTCATCGACCTGATCGACCACGTGATTGTTCGTGATAATGTGTCCCTCATTCGTCACAATTACCCCGGAACCAAGCGAATTTTGAACCATAGCCTGGTCATTTGGATTCCGAAATTGCCGCTGGTTACCGTAGAAAAACTCGAAGAGATCGAGCCCGCGTTCCCGCGGTATGAGAATCTTCTTGGATGTTTTCACCGCTACGACGGACGGGATCACGCTACCGACCAGCGCGCGGCGCTCCCGGTTCAATGCCTCAAGCGATGCGACTTGCTTTGGATCTACGTTTGGGGATGAGGCCAGCGTGTACTTTTCCGGCGTTCGGCCCGAAGGCAGGTTCAATCCTCCGTGTTTGAGCCGGTAATTGTAAAGGAAAGAGATTCCCGCGCTGATAAGCAGAACAAAAAGCAAAAATTTTGCGAGATTCTTCATTTAGCTAACATTAGAAAACGTTCGTCCCTGTTGTTCGACAACCAAACGCCGGAAACGTTGATTCTCAGGCAATTCCAGGCGTGGGTCGGCATCGAAGATCGACATGGCCGCCGCGCGCGCACGTCGCATCAAGCGTGCATCCGTCTTCAAGTTGCCGATCTTTAGCACCGGCAGGCCGCTTTGCGCCGTGCCAAGTAAATCGCCCGGGCCCCGCAGCTCCCAGTCTGCTTCCGCCACTTCAAAGCCGTCGTTTGTTCTCTCCAAGACGGCGAGTTTTACCGAAGTCTCCTTGGATTGGTCGGATGTTAGCACAACGCAATACGATTTGTGCTCTCCGCGGCCGATCCGCCCGCGAAGTTGATGAAGCTGCGCCAGTCCAAAACGTTCGGCATTTTCGACGAGCATCACAGTGGCATTAGAAACATCGACACCGACTTCGATCACAGTCGTGCTGATCAATGAGTTGGTCTCGCCACGACGGAATCGTTCCATGATTTCCTGTTTCTCCGCCGCCGGAATACGGCCATGAAGTAATTCACAGCGATACGGATGCAACCGTTCCCGCCATAACTCATACTCGGCCGACGCCGCTTTCACATCCAACTTTTCACTCTCATCGATCAGTGGATAGATCACGTAGAGTTGCCGCCCAGCTTCTAGTTGTGTTCGCAAAAAGCTGAGCACTTCGCCGAGTTTCGATTCGTCACGCATCGCAGTAACTATTTTTCCCCGGTTACGCGGCATCTCATCGATGACTGAAACATCAAGGTCGCCGTAAATAGTCATCGTCAGCGTGCGCGGAATCGGTGTAGCTGTCATCACCAGCACGTCGGGCGCTGGTTCGCGGGCCGTCAGTCTGGCGCGTTGAGCGACACCGAATTTATGTTGCTCATCAATGACGACGAGCCCCAAATTCGAGAACGAAACCGTGTCGTAAAGAAGGGCATGCGTCCCGACGATTACGTCTGCATTTTCATCACCGGCAACCAACGAGAGAAAACTTTCCTCCTGGCGCGCTCCTGTTCGCAGTGCCATGCGCACGCCGAGCGGTTTGAGCCAGCGCCACAAGACTGCGTAATGTTGTTCAGCCAGAATTTGTGTCGGAGCCATGAATGCGGCCTGATATCCCGCCTCGACCGCCAGTAACACCGCCGCGATCGCCACGACAGTTTTGCCCGAACCCACATCGCCCTGAAGTAACCGGTTCATCGGATGACTCGCTGCGAGATCGCACCGAATTTCCGCGATTACTTTCGATTGCGCGCCAGTCAACTCGAATGGTAACGCCTTAAGAAATTTGTCGAGCAGCGCGCCTGACCCACAGTGTGCCTGGCCAACGCGAGTCGATGCGTCGGAGCGTCGCGATGCGATCAGCATTTGCATCGCGAAAAATTCGGAAAGAACTAGATGCTCGCGAGCGGCGTCACGCGCCTCCCAATTTTCTGGAAAATGAATCGCGCGAATCGCGTCACATCTTTTCCCGTGAACCAGACCGCCCGGTGCCAGGGTTTCTAATGGCTCATCGGAAATTTCATTCAATAGCCGGTAAATGATGCTACGCAGAGCGCGCTGTGAAAGACCTTCCGTCGCCGGGTAAATGGGTGCGATACGCCGAAAATGGATCGAAATCTCCTCGTCATTCTCGATGACCTCGAACTCCGGGTGATCCATGCAGATTCTCTTTCCACGCAGACGCGGTTTGCCAAATACGACAATACGCTCCCCGGTCGCGATCATCTTCTGCACATAATGCAAGTTGAACCAGCGACACACTAGCGGCTCGCTTAACGCGTTTGGGCTGGATTCCTCCAGTGTGGCCTCAAAGATTTTCTTCCATCCGCCAAAACGACGCAGCGAAGTTTTGATTACCTCGCCACAAAGACAAATCGGGACGTCGCTTTCCTCACGCGGGAAATGCGGAAACTGATATCGATCTTCATGACGCCGCGGAAAATGCGTGAGCAAATCTTCCGCCGTCTCGATCCCAAGCCGGCGCAGCGCTAGTAAACGCGGCCGCGGGATCCAATCGAGTTCGGCGAGCGATTGTGAAATTTCCATCAGTCGATCGCCGCCGCTTGCCGCACCGCCTGAATCTGCATGCCCAGCCGCGTTTCGCCTTCATATTCATCCGCTCGAATCCGAAATGCGATATCCCACGGTGAACGCGGCAGCGAAACGTTTACCGAATCGAAGAAAACCGCGCGCTGATGATAATTGCCCTGACGCAGGCGCAAAACGCAATGCTTGTCGTTCACCACTCGCGGCGGCGCAACCAGCTCGACTCCCCGCGCCAAGAAAAGAGGCTGCGGATTCCCGTTGCCAAACGGCTGGAGCGTTTCATGCCAATGGAGAAAATCAAAATTGAGATCGGAAAAGAGCAGCTCGTGGTCGATACGCACGCAATGTTGCAAGTAATCGTCCGAGAGCAGCTCGCGTGTCACCCGACGGAACTCTGCGACAAACATGTCGATCTTACCTTCAAGAATCGTTAGGCCCGCCGCCATTTCGTGTCCGCCAAATTTCTCCAGAGATTCCGAGCAACGGTTCAACGCTTCAACCAAATTCAAGCCTTCGATGCTGCGGCCGCTTCCTTTCCCGATACCGTTTTCCTCGAACCCGATCACCATCGCCGGCCGATGGTATTTGCGAGAAATTCGCGAGGCGACAATTCCCAGGACGCCCGGGTGCCAGCCACGAGCGCTAACGACGATTGCCGCATCGCGCGCAGGATCGAACTCACGGACGATTTGCTCGTCCGCGGCGAGGAAAATTTCCTTTTCGACTTCCTGTCGCTCGCGGTTCTCTCTGTCAAGCAATTCAGCGAGCGACGCCGCCTCGGCTTCGTCCTGTGTTAGCAAAAGTTGCAGCGACCTTTGTGCGTTGCTGAGCCGCCCGGAGGCATTGAGCCGAGGACCGAGGCGGAAGCCGATGTGCTCCGTTAAGATCGGCGGCCGCACCCCGCTCACGTCGATCAACCTTTTCAAGCCCGGTCGAGTCGACCTTGCAATTTCGAGCGCGCCACGCTGGACAAAAGTCCGGTTCTCGCCTCGCAACGGAACAATATCGGCAACCGTGCCTAACGCCACCAGATCGAGTCTCGATTTGAGATCGAATCCATCGAGCTGCCTCGTTTTCAACAGTGCATGACAAAGTTTAAAGACGATTCCGACGCTGCACAGATAATGAAACCGCGACTCGGTATCGATTTTCGGATTTACGATCGCGACGCAATTGGGCAGTTCCGATTTCGGTTCGTGGTGATCGAGCACAATTACATCCACGCCGCGCCGCTTAAGATCGGCAATCTCGGCGACAGACGACGTCCCACAATCCACCGCTATCAAAAGTTGCGGACGATGTTCACCCAGACAGCGCTCCAGACTTTCAGGGCTCAAGCCATAGCCTTCCTCCATCCGCAGCGGCAGGAATAATTGCGGTTCCATACCGTACGCGCGTAACATTTCCGCAAGCAGCGCGAGTGAAGTCACGCCATCGACATCGTAATCTCCGAAAAGGACCACGCGCTCCTTCCGGCCCAATGCGATGAGGATCCGTTCGACCGCCGTTTGCATATTTGGGAGCAAGAACGGATCGCTTAATGTGCTGAGACGCGGTCGCAAGAATGCTTCTACTTCCTCCGAGCTCGCGAAACCTTTGCGCATCAGCAGCCGTGCGATGCAAGCCGACCCGCAGATTTCAGCCCAAGAAATCGGCCCGCCATTCAGCTCCTCAGGCGGCGCAATGATCCATCGGCTTTGCCGCGTAAAGCTTCCAGGCGGCTTTCCACCGACTCGCTCGTCCTCTACGCGGCTTTGCACCGATCACTTTATTCGCGGAGAACCTCCTGACAAGATTCCTCAGATCGCTTGCGTCTGGCTCGCGATCATGCTCGAGTCGACGAACGGCTAGTTTCGATGCAGAGAGCACGCATGATCAAATCTGTGCCAATTCTGGTTATTGGTGTCGTGGCATTACTTACCGCAGGCTGTGCAAACAACAAATTCGGTGGTGCAACCGCAGAATCTGCCGCCGCTCAAAGAGATTGCGAACTGCTGTCTGGAACCTGGCAGCTAACTCGTGGAGTCGTGAACGGAAAGCCTGTACCCCCAAGTGTGCTGCGAAATACAGTTCTTATTACTGATCGCAATACATTCCGATTTCCAAAGGCGAGCGGCGTCGGGACACATCCAGCTGGGACGTTCACTGTCAATCCCACTACGAGACCCAAACAAGTGGACTCAATTGCAGTAGGCGGACCGCACGCTGGTCAACTAACGCGCGGGATATACGAGATCCTCGATGCGAACCATAAACGCGCATGCTGGGGGCGGCTCGGTGGCCCACGTCTGACAGAGTTCAAGTCCCCTCCGGGAAGCGGACGGATTCTTCAATACTGGAAGAAAATCGGTCCAGTGCCGCCTGGTCAGTCGTGATATCAACTCCGCAGAATCGATCGTTGAAACGACGACGCATCACTTTAGCGCTGCTGATTTGCGCCGCTTTACTGCTCGTTTACGGAGCTTCGCCGTATTTTTCCTTCTGGCGGTTCACCGTCGCGCTTCGATCCGGTGATAGCGCAGCAGTGACTGCGCGTGTGGATTTTCCCGCTATTCGAGCGTCGCTGAAGAAGCAGCTTGTCGCGCGTTTCGCTCGTGCAACGTCGAGTCACAAACGATGGAGCAAGCTCGGCCCGACGCTGATCGACGCCGTTGTTGATGCTTATGCTACTCCAGACGGTCTCGCGGTGCTGATATCCAATCCAGGGGCGCTGAAAGACCTCCGGGCTCCGCAGCAGTTCCCCACCGGAAAAGCTGTAAACTGGCCAAAAGTAAAATACGCATTCTTCACAGGCCCGCGGACGTTCGTAGTCGATCGAGAGGGAATCAAACTCCGGTTCCGTTTCGAGGGGTTGCGCTGGCGACTTAACGAGCTCGACCTTGGCCTCGCCGGGACGACGAGCTGAGTTCGCAGTGATTTCGATCGCCACGAAGGCGGTCAATTCATTCTGCCCGATCCGCAACTCGCCTGCCCGCCTCATACGCGGCGGAGCGGAAGGTCCAAATCCCTGGCTCCAGCGTTCAACTGCTCCCGCGGGAGAAGACGCTGATCCCAGCAACGTTTGTTAAATTCGCGCAGACCTGCCTTTTCCGTTTCTCCAAAACTAAAGCGCACGTTTTCCCGGTAATAGCGGCGGCAAAAATCGTGATTAAAACCTTTTTCCTCGGCGATCAATCTGTCGATGTTGGCCAAATTTTCATCGCGTAATTCGCGCAAGCGGTTCGCAAGGCGCTTAAAGTCGCGAACTTCGGGCCGGATCAACCAGAGTGCGTATACGAACGGAAGACCGACAAGCTTATTCCATTGTTCGCCGAGATCCCAGAAATGAAATTTCCGGGCGTGTTTTTGCCTGAAGCGGATGGCTTGATCACCGATCAATAAACGCGCGCAGCGGGCGCTGATCACAGATGCCATTGTGCGTTTGAGACGCGGAGCCAGATTCAACTCCGCAACCAAACATCGCAATAAATTGCCAGAAGTTTTCGAAGCCGGGTCGATCTGAATTTCGTCAATCTCGGAAATGTCGCCGTGATGCGCGACGACAACGCTGTAAACGGGTCCAGCCGACGAGATCGAAATATCATCAACGATTCGATAAGTCGGATTGCGCAGAAATTCGAAACTGGAGACAAGGGCAAGATCGAGTTCGCCAGCGGCAAGTTTATTGCAGAGCGCCGATGGATGATCGAAGTCCACGTCGCCCGCCCATCCTCGAATGAGCGGACGGGCGTTGAGATATTTGACGCAGCCGATGCGTGAGGATTTCAAAATGAATAGTGATCAGTGAATCGTGAATGGAATCGGTGCCGTGCCGTCACAGCAAGACAATTCACCAGTCACCTATGCACTATTCACATTTCGCGTTCAGGCGCAGGCAGGCTCCACTGGGGCACGGCTCGTGCGCGTCGCGGCCGTTGGGCGCGGAGATATATGGCGATAGTAACTGTCGCGCTGGACCGGCTCGCGATCAGCCTCGCGGATGGCGTGTTCGAGTGTCGCCACACTTTGTTGTTGCGGAGTAGTCGCCCCGGCCATGTGAAAGATCTTTTCCTCCAAAATTGTGCCGTGCAGATCATCCACGCCATAGCTGAGCGATACCTGCGCCAGGGGCAGACCAAGGCTGACCCAGTAAGCGGTGAGATGGTCGATGTTATCGAGATAAATGCGGCTCACTGCGAGATTGCGGAGTTGTTCAAATGCAGAAGCACGTTTTATGTGGGCAAGGACAGTGGTCTGCGGCTCGAAGGCAAACGGAATAAACCCGGTAAATCCGCCGGTCTCATCCTGTAATTCGCGGAGCTGGCGCAAATGATCGACGCGATGGGCGAGCGTCTCGATGTGTCCGTAGAGCATGGTGCACGTGCTTCGCCCCCCCATATGGTGCCAGGTGCGATGAACGTCGAGCCATTCGGGGGCGGTTTCTTTGCCGCGGCAAATTGTGTCGCGCACCACTGGATCGAAGATTTCCGCGCCACCGCCGGTAATAGAGCCGAGCCCGGCTTCACGCAAAATTTCAAGTGTGTCGCGGATCGGCACGCGGAAGATCCGTTGAGCCAAATGACGCACCTCGATGGCAGTAAAAGCCTTGATGTGAAGATCGGGATCGAGCGCGCGCAGTTCAGACAAAAGCTGGAGATACCAATCTTTTTTCAAGCTCGGATGGAGCCCGCCGACCATGTGCACCTCCGTGATTCCAAGGCTGAGCGCTTCTCTCACCACGCGGATAATTTCGTCAATCGCGTATTCAAAGGCGTGTGCATCGCGCTTCTTCGCGGCGAAAGCGCAGAATTGGCAGGAGAGGACGCAAATATTGGAATAATTGATGTAACGATTGTGAATGTAGGTCGCGTAGTTGCTGTTCTTTCGCTCGCGCACGACGTTGGCGATCATGCCAAGCGCGTTAAGATCGTTTGAACGATAGAGAGCAAGGGCGTCAGCATCTGAAATCCGCTGCCGCGCTTCAACTTTTTCAGCAATCGGCTTAAGTTCCTTTGGAATAAGCAGGTAATTCATTCACAGGCCAGGCAGTGCCCTCGCCAACCAAGCATGCACAGAGCGCTTCCGGCTTGCAACAAAAACCATGGCGACGAATGTGACAAAGGGAGCAGATCTTTGTCACTCGCCAGATTGTTAGCAAATTGCGGCCGTGTACACGTCTAAGTGACCGATGGGTGGCAACGATCCAGGAAATCCAGGGAGATCGGAGGAAGACGCTGAGGACGTGCGACTCATGCGGCTGGTGGGTCGGGGCGATACGAGTGCATTCGAGAATCTTGTTGAACGGCACCAAAGTCTCGTCACTGGCACCGTGGCGCGCATGCTCGGGAGCAACTCGGACGTGGAAGATATCGCGCAGCAGGTCTTTATTC
>QHNJ01000073.1 GCA_003218395.1 Verrucomicrobiota bacterium | reverse complement strand
ACGCCTTCAGGCGCCCTGAAGCACCGCCGGAAGGAGCGTGTCCTCGAGGATGTTGAGTGCTTCATCCAAGTCCGCGCGCGTGTGCTTGGCCGTCACACAAGCGCGGAAGCAGATTCGATTTTGGGGCACGGCTGGATAATCCACCGGCGCCACCCAAAGGCCGCGCCGTCGCAGTTCGTGACCGAGCCGGTACATCCGCTCTCGATCACCAATGACAATGGGCATCACGTACGTTGTCGATGTTCCAGTCTCGATGCCGAGGCTGCGAAGCTGCGTGTGGAAGTAATCTGCGTTCTCCCAAAGTTGCGCGCGCAGTTCTGGCTGGCTCGTGCCGATCTCAAGCGCTTTGAGAATTGCCGCGATCACCACCGGTGGCAGTGCACAGGAGTAAACATACGGATGCGCGTAGAAACGGAGATATTGCAGCGTTTCCTTCGAGCCGGCAACGAAGCCTCCCAGCGCTCCAAAAGCTTTAGAGAATGTCCCATAAACGAGCGGAACGCGATCTTCCACGCCAAACTTCTCAGCGGCACCACGACCATGTTCGCCGCAGGCCAGCATGGAGTGGGCTTCGTCAATAAAAACGCTCGCGCCGTGGGATTCCGCGACACCGATTAACTGCTTCAAATTGCCGAAATCGCCGTCCATGGAGTAGATGCCTTCGATGATGACGAGTTGTCGCCGCCCTGTATGACGGCTCAATGCTGTATCGAGTGAGACGGGATCGTTGTGCTCGAATTTCTCGGTGCGGCATCGGGAAAGCACAGCTCCATCGCGAAGGCTGAGATGCGAGCGGTTGTCGAGAATCGCCACGTCGGTTTTGCGAAGCAGTCCGGAAATTGTGCCCAGCGCGCCGCCAAACCCGCTGTTAAAAAGCATCGCATCCTCGCGGCCAAGAAATTTCGCGACACGTCGTTCGAGTTCCCGATGGAGATCGGTCATTCCGGAGAGCATTGGCGAACCGCATGCGCCCAATCCATGTGTCCTTAGTGCTTCGTGCGCGGCAACGAGCACCTCGGGATGATTGGCAAGGCCGAGATAATTATAGGAGCAGAGATTAATTACAGGTCGCGGTTTACCGCCGTAGGTGATCATCGTGCGCGCGTCAGCCGTGGCGAGGAGCTCGGGCTCATATAACTCGACCGCCCACGCCCCGACCCGCATCCAGTTCGTAAAGCTCGCCGGAGCTTGCAGCGGGTCGTTGCTCTCGCCCGCAAGAAAATTGCTCAGACTAAGTTTTGCCGGGTCCTCGTTCATCACGCCACACACTCCCTCTCGGCGACTCTCATTATCGCGCTAACAATCGTCAGGAACAAAGCCGCGGCTGGACTCAATTCGGTAATCGGCGCGAGCGCATCGAGCGGCTCTTTCCGGCAAAACTGAGATTGTTTATCCTTCACTAGGCTCCTTACGGGGTTCTCGGCTGCATCTGCACCCATGAAGTTCCGTGTCGGGGCAACTATTCTACCGGTTTTCGGACTTGGGACAAGATTTTAGTGAGACTGGCTGCCTGACCGGGACTTCTGTAGCCACGCCCCTCCTCGTGACCCGCGAAGAGTCGCAAAGACGCACGGGCCGCAGGTCCGTTGGCTACAGAAACACGGCTCGCTACTTTCGCGTCGTCCGAAAAATGTAGTCCCAGAGCGGCGAGCTGATGCCGTATCCTACGTGATCGTCCTTGTAATGATGGCGCAGATGATACTGCTTCAGCCAGAGGCACAAACCTCGCTTCATCGGGAAATGGTGCGTTCCGTAATGAAGCATGTCGTAGCAAACGTAACCGAAAACCAAACCGGCGAACACACTTGGTGCCAGACGCCCAAAAATCAGAAGGAAAAGACCATAGAAAAGAAACGCAAGCGGAATGCTTATGCTTGGCGGCATGACCAGCCGTCGAGCATCGTTTGGATAGTCGTGATGAACGCCGTGAATAATGTAGTGAAGTCGTTTTCCCAAACGGGTCTTCGGTTCGTAATGAAATATGTACCGGTGGATGAGGTACTCGAGGAGCGTCCAGAGCAGAACACCAAGCAAAAATAGTCCCGTCACGGCCAGGATCGACAACTTTCGCTGCGAAACCGAGATGTAAAGCATGTAGCCGACGACGGGCATATAAAGCACGAGCGGAATCGCCGGATGCACGCGCGAAAAGAATTCCATGAAATCGCTTTCGAACATTCGGACCGTTTCGTTCCTGTTCGAGACGTAAAGGCGCTCCATGGATTTAGACATTATTGAGCTTCGCGCTCAGGACAACGCTAGGCGCTGCATCGGCAGTTGCGTCCGGAATCGGTTCAGTCCCGCGACCGCGGGATTGTTTCATTCGCTCGACGCGGGAATAAAGACTGTATCGCTCGTCAAAAATGAACTCGAAAAGCAATCGGGTCCAGGACCTGTGGCACTTCAGATTATCGTAAAATTCCGGCGCCATCGCGCGCAGCTTCGGCAGATTGTTCCATGGGATCGAAGGCAAATCGTGGTGCTCGTTGTGATAGCCCATGTTCAGCGCCACGCGATTGATCGGTCCGTAATAGCTGAACGTCTCCTGGTCGAAATCGTAGGTATAATGTTCTTGAATCCAACGCGCACCCACCGGATGCAACCCAATCGAAAAGAAGAACGCGAACACGAGATAAAGAAACCCAGGCCAACCACAGAAATAGACGACGGCCACATCATACGCCGCTGCAGACGCAAAATTCACGAAGAACCACCGGTCCCACATTGTGATCGCTTTTAGTCGGGGCGGACGAGTGACTTGGAAAAAAGGAAAAAGCATGAGCCACAGCGCCTTGCGATACCATTTGTTGCCGACCAGTTGCGCCTCCCAATGGTTCGCGAGGTCAGCGTCATATTCGTAATCCCCCTGATGCGAATGATGCTTCAAATGATAAACACGAAAACCCATGGCACCGGGTGTGAGGTTCGGAAGATCGGCAATGATGGCCACCATTTTGTTCCAGCTTTTGCTCCGGAAAATGAGGTTGTGAGTTGCATCGTGAACGATCACGTAATTGGCATGATTAGCGAACGCGCCAATGCAATAAGCGATGAGAAGACTGAGCCACCAATAACCTCGCTCTCGCACGGCCTGGATGCGGTTGGTCGAGTTCAGATTGATGAAATGTGGTCTGCATCGGTTTCAAACTACACTGCAAACGAACTCCCGACCCAAGGATTTTCAAGTTCTTATTCGAAATGAGCCTGCCGATTCGCTTCTTTTTGCGCATCCGCAAATCTGGAATAATCTTCCAGGTAAAAACCGCACGAAAGGAGCGAGCATTATGGCTAGATATGTCAGTCTTATTCAGTTCACCGAACAGGGCATCCGCAATATCAAGGACACCATCAAACGCGGCGACGCCGCGATGGCCGAGGCCGAGAAAATGGGCATGAAGATCATCGAGGAATTCTGGACCATGGGCGCGTACGACGTGGTGGTTATGGTCGACGCACCCGATGACGAGACCATGAGCGCTTTTATGCTTAGGATCGGCGCAGTGGGCAACGTCAAGAGTCACACTATGCGCGCCTTCCGCCGTCAAGAGATGGAGGGCATTCTCGCGAAGATCAAATAGCTGCTGTCGCGTTTGCTTTAGGAAAACATCTCTCCCCGCGCGGCGAGGTTAAATCGGCCGCCGCTGCGTACGAGCTGTAATCATATTGCTAATGAGAACGTGGCGCTTTCGCTCTCAAAGTTGGCTTATAGGGGACGAAGAACAACGACATCCGAATCCCATACTGCCGTAAATACGTACATGTGCCCTCGCCCAACGGTCAGCGGTATAGAAGTTGGTGGCCGAAAATAGGTGGCTGGCACCGCCGACGCAGTCAGCACATGGCGTCCCGCTGGCACGAAACCGTCAAAGTGGCGCCCCTGTACAATGTCCGCGACGGCTCTGCCGTCGATCTTGAGATGGACAGCCAGATTCCATCCGAAATTCGGCGCTCTGTCCACAATGAGACGACCGCCCTGGGGAGCCCCCTGAGCGATAGCGCTCGTGACAGAAATTGCGCAAACCAAAGCAAAAATCAGAACGACCCTGGTGGTGAAGTTACGTCTTGATTTCATAATGTCGAAGGTAGCTCTAGGACTAACTTTTCGCCAGTGCAACTGCCAGCCGTAAATTCTGCCAGCTTTATTTTCGCGCTGGCGTGTGGTGCACTTGCTCTCCATTATTCGAGATCAATTCAAGCTTGGTCAGAGCGCGATCGATCTCCTGTACGAGCGGCTGAATGCGTTTGCCACTAAAGGCATTCACGAGCGCCCGGTAATACCAAAGAGCGCCTTGTTTACCACCATTGAATCGGGACCAGAGTCTCTCTCCTTCCTGGCGATAATCCATTAAGATCGCGCGGAT
>QHNJ01000133.1 GCA_003218395.1 Verrucomicrobiota bacterium | reverse complement strand
CAGGCACCCGAGCGTAATGATAACGCCTTTCGGCTCACCGGTGCTGCCGCTGGTAAACAGAATATAAAATGGGTCGTCGCGCTGCATGCGCGCGGCCGGAGCAGGCACCGCAGAGCTGGAAATTTTTGCGACGTCTTCCGGCGTGAGAAGTGACGCAGGGCGCGAGCTTGCGAGGATTTTGTCGATGCGCTGTTGTGGCAATGCTGTGTCCAGCGGAACATACGGCCTGCGGGATTTTACTGCTCCTAGGAATGCGATGAGCATCTCAGGCTCCCGATGTCCTAGCACTGCGATTGGAGCGCGATCATCGCCGAAGCGTTTTGTCAGGTGGGCAGCCAGGGCATCCGAACGCCAGCGGAGCTCGCCATGGCTCAGCGTCTGATCACCGCTGACGTGTGCGATGGCATTAGGCGCTGCCACGGCCCACCTATCGATTTGCTCGAGGAAATTCACTCAAAAACCCTGGTAAACAAAAGGCGGCGTTGAAAAGTCGCCACGACCGTACATCACGATCAAGCCCGCAATAACGGCGACGTAATACAGAACCAGCAGCGCTCGCCAGAGTGCCGGATGTGTCCTGATCCAGCTCACACCTTCACCTGCAACCGGCGCTCAAGGTCAGCGATGATCTTGCGCGGTGTTAACCAATTTTCGCGCTCGAACTCCGCCGGGGAAATTTTGAGACCGAATTCCTCCTCGATCCTTATCATCAACTCGACCGTCCTGATCGAGTCGAAGAGCTGATTATCATAAAGAGGCAGGTCGAGGTTTGTGCGAACCTCGTCAGTTTCTGCGACCGAGGCTACCAGTTGCAACACTTTCTCAGAGAAGGACGTACTCATGGCCAATAACACGCGGCAGCGCCACGCTGTGAATTGCTTGAACAAAACATCGACACCCAATCAACCGCGCGGCACACGCCCATGAAAGAAATCATCGAGAACACGATCGTAAAACATCCAGCCTCAAAATTGTACCGCTGCGCCAAGGCGCGCATCTTGGTGTAGTAAGATTCTCGGACCGACCGCGAAATGCCCATCTGATCGTAAAACTCACCATCCATCGGCATGCTGAGCAAAAGCGGCCGAGCCTGAATCTTCGTCAGTACGCGCAATAGCAACTCTAAATCTGTCCATTGCCTTGCCTTACCGAGCTGCTCGAGAAACCACGCGTCACCACGGCGAGGGGCCACATGCTGGTCCGTACCAGGAGCCACATTTTGTTTCTCGCTGGCGTTCGCTGTTTCGCTGGCTTTTGCTATGAGGCTCGGCCAATCGATCATTTGCGGATGCAGGGACGCACGAGATTTGGGCTCATGCAGAATGTAAATTAGCGCCTCAAAGTGATCCTGTAAGTCGAGGATGGCATTCTGCACTTTTCCGAGCGGCCGGAGCGCGTAAAAAATGATGCGGTCGAGCGGCCCGCCAGAGACTAATCGTCTCAGCGCGAATTCGAGCAGCGGACTTTTCTTCATTGTCCTTGGAAACTGTAACATTCTCGAAGCGATATCCCGCTTCAGGTCGAAATCGAGGGCATTGCCAAACGCAAGCTCACTGGCAGCGAACAGCGAGAAATTGCCTTCGTAAGAGTACGAGGTGATATCCGGCGCCACAAACCAAACCGCTGAAAGCGAAATCCCAATCTTTCTCCCACGCAAGTCAGGTCCCAGGGCTGCCAGTTCTTGCAACATGATCAGCGGTGTCGTGCCCACTTTTCCCACGGGTTCGACTTGGAAACCTGTTGGCGCATTACGAAAGAAAACCCCCGCTTTCTCCGCAAGAGGGCTCAGCAGCTCAGAACTACCGTAAAGCGGCAACACTTCCGGTGCTCGAACGGCGGCGCGTTGAAAGACGAGTCCCTGGTCCTTGAGCTGAAATGTCTTCGGAGCAACTGCATGCAGCCTCTTGTGTTCAAGATGAACGGCGACCATTCGACCAGCGAACAAGGCGGCCGCAGCAACGGCAAATTATGCCCTCGATTAAAGCCTCGCAATGTGAATCAAAGTATGAAGGTCATGTAGGAGATGACCCTACACAAAGAACGCACAGGGGCATCCTGCAAAGAACAGGGGCTACAAACGGCCTGGCCGCTGAAGTGAGAGCGAAACGTTGATAACGAAGCTCGAATGACGAACGTCGAAGCGCGGCCGCCGACTGCTTAAAACGTAAAGCTGAGGACTTAACCTCTCCACGTTCGTCATTCATGCTTCATGCTTCGTCATTCGGCTCGGCATCATTGACCTCTGCCGCTGATTGCGATTAGCTCCAATCGTGCCTTCCTCCTCACTCTGGCAGCGATTCCAGCAATATTTCTTATACTATCGGGATCTCGGTTTTTCTCTCGACATCAGCCGGATGAAATTTCCGGACGATTTCTTCGAGAAAATGCAGCCGAAGGTCGACAAAGCGTTCGCAGCGATGCGGGAGCTGGAGTCGGGAACAATCGCCAATCCCGACGAAAGACGAATGGTCGGTCATTATTGGCTCCGTAATCCCGCGCTGGCGTCGAGCGCGGAACTTCGCGCAGATATCGAACAAACGAACAAACGCATCAAAGAGTTTGCGACGGATGTTCACGCCGGAAAGATCGGGGCCGAAAATGCAAAACGCTTCGAACACATCCTCCTCATCGGGATCGGCGGCTCGGCGCTCGGGCCACAATTCGTCGCAGGCGCGCTGGGATCATGGAACGATCCGATGGACATTGATTTCTTCGATAACAGCGATCCGGACGGCTTTGATCGCGTCTTCGACAAGATCGACAAGCATCTTTCGCAAACGCTCGTCGTAGTCGTTTCCAAATCTGGTGGGACCAAGGAAACACGAAATGGAATGCTGGAGACGAACGCAAAATTCAAAGCAAAGGGACTTCAATTCAACAGGCACGCTGTCGCTGTGACCGGCGTTGGGAGCGAATTAGACAAATATGCGAAAGAAAATAAATGGCTCGTCCGATTTCCGATGCATGATTGGGTTGGCGGGCGCACTTCGGTGATGAGCGCGGTCGGACTTCTCCCGATGGCGTTGGAAGGTTTTGACATCGACAATTTTCTCGCCGGCGCAGCGGCGATGGATGTACGGACGCGCATCCCTGATGTGGCGCAAAACGCCGCGATGCTTCTGGCGCTAATGTGGTATTACACCGGCAATGGCAAAGGCGAAAAGGATATGGTGATCCTACCCTACAAGGACCGGCTGACGCTGTTCAGCAAATATCTGCAACAACTGGTGATGGAATCGTTGGGAAAAGAAAGGGACCTTGATGGAAAGATTGTGCACCAAGGCATTGCGGTTTACGGCAACAAGGGCTCGACCGATCAACATGCGTACGTGCAACAGTTGCGCGACGGCGTCTTGAATTTTTTCGTGACCTTCATTGAAGTGCAGAAGGATCGACATGATGCGCGGTTCGAAGTCGAAGATGGAGTCACAAGCGGCGATTACCTTCAGGGCTTTTTGCGCGGGACGCGAAGTGCGCTTTATGAGAGCGGGCGTGAATCAATCACCATGAGCATCCCCGAGGTGAATGCGTTTAACGTTGGCGCGTTAATCGCACTCTATGAGCGTGCGGTGGGCTTCTATGCATCCCTGGTCAATGTCAACGCCTATGATCAACCTGGCGTTGAGGCTGGGAAAACAGCGGCGACCAAATTGTTGCAACTTCAAAAGCAAGTGCGCGAGAAACTCACGACTGGTGCCGGCAAGTCCGCCGAAGAAATTGCGCGGTCGATCGATGCGGACCCCGAAGACGTGTTTCATGTGCTGCGGCACCTGGCGAGCAATGATCCGCACGTCCGGATTACAACCGGCGGAAAAATCGTCGACGAGAGATTTTCAATCGACAGATAGCAACTTTATGGCAACCGCCGCTCCTCTAAATCGAACCGATGCCTTGGCCGTACCGTGGACGGATGCGCTCCGTTTCATTCGGCAACTCAGCCACGATCTTCGCAATCATTTGAATGCGATCGAGCTGCAGAGCGCTTACATCAGCGAGTTCGAGGTGACTGCAGAAACAAAGGCTGAGATCGATCGCCTTCGTAAAATGCTATCCGGATTAAGATCGGCGCTACAGAAAATTTCGGAGGGACTAAGCGAGCTAGGAACCAATCTAATCACTTATCGGGCTTCTGATTTTGTCGAAGACTTGCGCAAGACGATTGCACGCGAATTCCAGGACAAAAACGGAGAGATTAACTGGGCCATGGATACAGGCCCGGCAATGTTGCAAATCGATCCAGAACTTTTGCAGGAGGCGTTCATTGAAGTGTTCTCCAATGCTTTTCAGCACGATCGCGGCAAAGGTGCATTGCTGATTGCCTGCAAGATCGACAGAAATCGGCTAGTTTTTACGATTCGCGAGCCGAAAATCCGATTCAAATCATCTACTCACAATTGGGGACGCGAGCCGCTGCGCCACATTACGCATGGCCATTACGGGCTTGGCCTTTACCGCGTGCGCGCTATCATGGAAGCTCACGGCGGCGACATGCGCGCTCAATATGATGCAACAGGTTCGGAGCTCGTTACTACACTCATTTTACCACTACCGCGTGAGGAAAGTTAAAGCGTCGCGTTTCTTTCGCTTTTTGGTCAACTGGGCCGGCGGGTGATGCGTAGTATGAGCAACGCGAATCCCTGAAATGAAAACAGAGAACCGTCGCATCCTGATCATTGATGACGAGCGGCCGGTTATCATGACGCTCGAGGCGCTTCTCAAGCGGCATGGTTATCAGATCGACACTGCTCCCACCGCTTCCCAGGGATTGAAATTGCTGAAATCAAAATCTCCATCGCTCGTTTTGCTCGATCTCCAACTACCCGACGCAGACGGATTGGAAATGCTCGATCGGATCAAAACCGAGCTACCGGACATGCAGGTTATTATTTTGACAGCGCACGACTCATTGCACAATGCAATCGAGTCGATCAAGCGTGGTGCCTACCATTTCATCAGCAAACCATACGCGTCTGAAGAATTGCTTAGTTTGGTCGAGAAAGCCTTGGAAAAACAGTCGCTCGTACAGGAGGCGGAAGAACTTCGGGAAAAAACCCAGCAACTCGAGAAGCGCCTGGAAATCGCTGAGATACGGCTCACCCCGATTTTCAAAAGCAAGGTGATGCAAGAGATCGAAGAATTGATAAATGCGATGGCGCCGTCGGACGCAAACGTGCTCATCGTAGGGGAAAGTGGTGTGGGCAAGGAAGTCATCGCGAACGTGATTCACGCGCGGAGCCGACGCGCGGGAAAAGCAATGGTGAAGCTAAATTGTGCCGCATTTCCGCAAACGATGATTGAAGGAGAGCTTTTTGGTTACGTGAAGGGGGCATTTACCGGCGCGATGAATGACTTCCCAGGAATGATTGGCGCGGCCGGTGGCGGCACGCTTTTTCTCGATGAAATTTCGGACATGCCGCCGGATCTACAGACGCGTTTTTTGCGCGTGCTGCAGGAGCGTGAGTACCGGCCGCTCGGAAGCACGCGCACCATGAACGCCGATTTTCGCCTGATCGCTTCGACTAATCGGTCGATCGCCCAGGCACTCTCGGAGAACCGGTTGCGCTCCGATTTGTACTATCGGCTAAACACTTTTCAAATTGAGGTGCCCCCGCTCCGGGAGCGCAGGCAAGACATCCCGCCCTTGATCGCTCTTTTTCTAAAACAGTTTGCTCAACAACTCGGGAAACCTGAGCCGGACATTGCGCCAGATGCGTTTCAAAAGTTGCTCGATTATTCCTGGCCGGGAAATGTCCGGGAATTGCAGAACGCAATCGAATACGCCGTGGTGCTGACGCGGCAGGGTTTGATCGGCGCGAAGGAGCTGCCCACCGAAGTTCAATTGCCGACAGTGCTGCAACAGATAGAACGCGGCGCTCCGCCCCGAACGGGCGTGCAGAGCCTTGATGATGTCGAGCGCAAGACGATTCTTCAGGCGCTCGCGCAATGCCATGGCAACAAAAAGAAGGCGGCGGAGCTTCTTGGTATCCAGCGTCCCACCCTCTACAACAAAATGAAGCGCTACGCGATCGAGATCTAAGAAAGTGCCCCGCGATCACAAGAATTGACGCGAAAAAAGCTTCGATCTCGATTCATTTGCGCGCTAGATCGAGCAGTCTCTTGGTCGATATTAAAATAATGTGGGCCAAGACTTGTTTTAGCATCGCCGGACGGAGCAGCCGATCCACCCAGCTCCCTGCGTTTCCTTCTGTTGAGGTGCAAAGAGATTCTGAGCAGAAGCAAACGAAGAAAACGAAGTCGTGTGACCACAATTCAGCGCGGCGAGATGGAGAACGCTTGTCGGTCAAAATGTAATAAGTCGTCGCGAGTTGGTCGCGCTGCATCGCAAAGGACACATTTTGGATTTTGAATTTTCGACTTAACATTCAGCGAGACAGCAGTCTGCAAAACGCAATGTAAATCGGAAATGGCGACATCCCGGCATCTGGAGCAAGTCCTAGCGCACGCGGCGAATCAGCTCGCCGCCACGGATGCAAGACGCCCGACGGAAGTCCTTCCACTTTATAAAAGATTCCTCAAGGTTGAAGAACACCGCTTGCGCCTGAAGCACCAGGCGGGGGGAGGTGGCCGAGAAATTTGCGCGCGGCGGGCTGAGCTTGTTGATGTTTTGTTGCAATACGTTTTCGGAGCTGCCGCAACTGCTACTCGCGGAAACGGGACGTCTTGGACGCCGCTCACGCTGATTGCTCTTGGTGGATATGGCCGTGGCGAGCTCAATCCGTTTAGCGATATCGATGTCATGCTTTTGCACCATCAAGGGAGGAGAACAATTTCACCGCATCTCGAGGAAATGGTGCAGCAGGTTCTCTACCTCCTCTGGGACAGTGGCTTCAAGGTCGGACATTCCACGCGTTCGATTAAGGAAGCGATTGTGCAGGCCAATCACGATATGCTCACGAAAACTGCCATGCTCGAGTCGCGGTTCCTCGCCGGCGATGCAAAGCTGGCGCAAGAATTTCGAGAGCAATTTCGCTCAAAGTGTGTCGACGGATACGAACGCGAATACGTCGAAATGCGGATGCAAGATCAGGTGGCGCGGCACAAGAAATTCGGCGACAGCGTCTATCTGCAGGAGCCCCACGTGAAGAGCGGATGTGGCGGGCTTCGCGATTATCAAAATCTGCTTTGGATGACGTATTTCAAAGAGGGTTCACTAAGTACGAACCAGCTCGTGGGAAAAGATTGGCTAAGCGAAAGCGACCAGCGACGGATCGAGACGGCGTACGATTTTCTCCTGCGCTTGCGCACCGATTTGCACTACGCGACTGGGCGCGCGACTGACATTCTGCACCTCAACTTACAGGAACAAATCGCAAAACGGCTCAATTACTCTCCTCGAAATGGCCAACTTCGCAGTGAAGCGCTCATGCGAGACTATTACGAGCACACGCGAGACATCTTCCGCGTGACAGAGCGTATTACCGAGCAGTTTGTAAGCGGCCATGTCACGAGCAGGACCCGATCTCTTTTCAGTTTTCTTCCGTTGATGCGATCGGATAAAACTCCGATCGGCGACTCCTTTTTTGTCCGTAACAAGCAACTGCACCCGGCGCGGCGCGATCTTTTCCGCAAAGACCCTGAGCAGATGATGCGAGCATTTGAGCTCACGCAAGAGCGTGTCTTGGATCTTAGTCCGGAATTGGCGGATTTAATGAGCCGAAGTCTCGGCCAGGTTACCCGCACGTATCAGTATGGACGCGGCCCGCGCGACATCTTTAAAGCGATTCTGTCGCGGAAAGGGGAAGTGGGTCGCGTCCTCCGAATGATGCATCGGGTCGATTTCCTGGGACGATACATTCCCGAATTCGGCCAGCTCACCTGCCTCGTGCAACATGAGTTTCTGCATCGTTATACGGCAGACGAGCATACGCTGGTATGTATCGACAAACTCGATGCGCTGGCGAGAACGGATGATCCAAAGTTGACCGCTTATCGCAAGATTTTTGAAAGACTCGAAGATCCGTTCGTTCTCTACCTCGCGCTGCTTTTGCACGACAGTGGCAAAGCCATTGTTGGCGCGCGGCCACACTCTGAAGCGAGCGCGCTGTTCGCCCAACGCGTTGCCACGCGCCTGCAGTTATCACCCGAGCAGCGCAAGTCGCTCATCCTGTTGGTGGACCATCACCTCACACTCTCCAGAATTGCGCAACAGAGAAATCTTGATGACCCCGCCACGGTGGCGGAATTAGCCGGCATCGTGAAGAATCAGAAAAACCTGAACGCATTGATGCTGCTTACTCTGGCTGACGGTCAGGGGACAAGCGCAGAGGCATGGTCGGATTGGAAAGAATCTCTTGTCTGGGAATCGTTTTACGAGACCTCCCGCTATCTGGCGGACCAAAAGTCTTATTATGAACAAACGAGAATCGAGCGCCAAAGCCTGCAGGTTTTGGTGGCCGAAAATCTTTCACCAGATTACGCCGATGAAATTGATGCGCACTTCGAGTTCATGCCAGACAATTATTTTCGCGGCAGCGATCTACCCGAAATTATTGAGCACCTGAAACTGTTCCGCGTGCTCCTTGAGAACCTCTCCAGACAAGGGGAACATCCGCTGGCTCCAGCGTTTAAATGGAAGGCACTCCCCGAAAAAGGGCACACTGTTGTCAGCTTCTGCACGTGGGAGCGTGAGCGGTTGCTGGCCAGAATTGCCGGATCATTTTCGGTTGTGCCGATTAATATCTTGAGCGCCGATGTTTTTCCCCGGGCAGACAACGTTGTACTCGGCATTTTTCGCGTGTGCGATACTAAAGCACGCGCTGTCACCGACCCGCAACACTTTGAGCTGGTCGAACAAACCTTGCGCCGTGCGCTCCAAGATGAGAATTTCGACTTTCTGCCGCTAATCGAAAAAGCGAAGCGTCAGAGCCGTCACTATCTTACGCCGGGAATTGACTTTCCAACGCGCATTGCTCTGGATAACAAAACACATCCGACTTACACGCTAATTGAGATCCAGGCTCCGGACCGGCTCGGCTTACTTTACGATATTCTGACATGCCTTGATCAGGAAGATGTTTCGATCGCGCTTTCTCGTATTAACACGCAGGATGGCGCAGCCATTGATACTTTGTACGTCGTGGATCGCTCCACGCACGCTAAGATTGCCCAATCGCACCGCATCACGGCGATCCAGGAACATCTTCAGTATGCAATTCTTGGTGGAGGCGCTGCTAAATCAAAGTAAATAAGCAAGGGCGAGCGCCCATCGCTTCTGCCGCTCATCGTTTTTGATTTTATGAACGTGCTAATTCTCGCGGCAGGCTACGCAACACGCCTTTATCCGCTGACGCTCGACAGGGCAAAGCCGCTGCTCGTCGTCGGAGGCAAACCGATTATTGAATGGGTCGTGAGTAACCTCGTGGATGTTCCAGATCTGGAGACGATTTACGTCGTGACGAACGACAGGTTCGCATCGGATTTCCAAGCGTGGAGCGAACGCTACCGTGATCGACAGCCAAAATTCAAATTCAAAATCATCAACGACGGCTCCAAAAGCGACGAAGATAAGCTGGGCGCGATTGGAGATATGAATTTCGCCGTTACCCGGGAGAACCTGACCAGGAGCGACTTGCTAATTATTGCGGGCGACAACTTGTTTACTGAATCGCTAACTGGCTTTGTCGCCCGCGCGAAAGAAACCGAAGCGACAGTTGCCGTTTACGACGTCGGCGACGCTGAAGCGATTAAGAAGTACGGGAATATCGCGGTTGACGCTGACGGGATCATCACCCACTTCGAGGAAAAGCCGGAGAAACCTAGGGGAACGCTGGCCGCGATCGCGCTTTATTATTACTCGCCCGAAATGCTTTCCCTTTTAACGGCATATCTCGCTGCCGGCAATAATCCGGATCAGCCGGGATGTTTTGTGCAATGGCTCTACACGCGCAAACCCGTGAAGACGTTCCAGATCAAAGGCAAATGGCTCGACATCGGAAGCAACGAGACGCTGGAGAAAGCGAACAAAATTCTCGGAAAGACCAAAACGTGATTGCCGAATTGGTGTGGAGTTCGAATGCCAAATGGCGAATGTCTAATGACGAAGGAATGATGAAATCCGAATGCCGAAAACAAGCACGCCAGCGCCTTTGTCATTCGCCATTCGTGCTTCGTCATTTTATTCGCCCTTCATCGAATTCGATCAGATCGAAATAAGTCCCGATATCTTTGCGTCCTTCGCCTCCCGCTTCTTTCAGAAAATGGAGAAAACGCGCCCTTTTTGCGGCGGTGTCGGGATGACGAGATATCATCGCCTGGTTCCACCGTTCGATTGCTTCCGGGGAATGTCTCTCTCCGTTTTCCTGCACCCAGTTTAGAATTGCGAGATCGTCATCGAGTTTGTTGGCGATTTCTTCAAACATATCGCCGTCGATTTTTAGAAACGCCAGCAAATGCTTATCGAAACCAACAGTTTTATAATTATAGCCATTGAGCAGCCCTTTGCGATGAAGTCTGGCCTTATCGATCAAACGCGGCAGATGCACGTAGCCGCCAAGTTTTTCGTACGGACTGCGCGGATGCAGTCTTTCCATTGAGATGACCGTTCTAAGTCGCCGGTAAAGCGCGACGCGCGGCTCCCGAAACATCAGCCTCCGGCACGCTCGCGGCCGCTCCTTTTTCCGGCAATAATTCCCCCTGTGTAAGATCGGCTTGGCCGATGACCAGCAGGCCGGAAAACATCCCGCCCTTTTCGACTGTGATTGCCTTCGCGGTGACATCGCCTTCAAGTGAGCCCTTTTTGCGAACGGCAACCATTGTTTGAGCAATAATCTCACCCGACATCTTTCCCTTGATTTCGATGGTTCCAACCCGGACCCGCCGAAAGCAATGAATATCGGCTTTACGTTCGACGATTACGTGGCGAGCGCTAAGACTTCCGGGAATTCTTCCCGAAAAACTGATCGTCGCCGTGTCGTCACAATGCAGATTACCGCGGAGCCGACCTTCTATTAAAGCAGATCGGCAAATCACGCCACTACTGCTCAGATCGCCTTTGGCCGTGAGGTGCACGTCGCCACGCGTTCGAATCGTCCGACTGAATCCGCCGGTGATTTTGTAATCGCGAAGATCGATATGCGCGCTGCATGCCGGGCAGATCGTCGACGTCGCCGCGCCGCAGACCTGCTGTTTTCGATTACATTCGAAACACTCGATAATCGAGCTGCGTTGCCGCTTCCAAAAATCCTTAAATCTGTGAAGGATCGAGGGATTCTCTGACGCGGGCGCTTCTTCTTTTGCATCCAGCTTCAGTTCAGGTTTCGGCGCAAATGGAGAAAAATAACGACCGCATTGGCGACAGATCGAGCTTTTGGCCGCCGCATATTCCATCTGCTTGAACCCACAGTGCGGGCATTCCACACTGACCTTAGCAGGCGACGTATTGGCCACTGGATGGTAAACCGAGACCCTTCCTTATCCGCGCCCTCCAAAGGTTGCCTTGATTGGCTCATCATGTCGCACAACTTCCGGACGGCTCGACGTCGACTTTGCAGGGATCGTTCCGCTGGTGACTTCCGATTTGCCGATAAAAGTCGCTCCCTCTTCAATGATCAGACGCGCCGCTTTCAAGTCTCCTTGCAACGTGCACTTCGATTTTAGTTCGCATCGCTCGGCTACTGTAATATTTCCGTGCACCTTGCCGTACACCGTGATCGACTTCGTTTTTATCTCGCCGCGAATGTCAGCGTTCTCACCGATGGTTAAGACGCCGTCTGAATTGATCTCCCCTTCGACCTTGCCGTCTATGAGAAGTTCTTTTTGAAATTTTATTGAGCCCTTAATCTCGACGTCGCTCGAGAGGATGTCCTTGCCAGAGTGTTCAGCCATAATTTTTTGATAGTTAGTTGATGGTGGTGATGTTCTTGGTTCGTCGCGGTAAGCAACACGGTTATCTTCATCCGCGTCCGAGCTTGGCGATCCTACTGCGACCGGCGGCATCGGTTTTTGCGGAATGAATCTTTTCAGCATTCGTTATTATTGTGACGCTCACCGACCCTGTCAACGAATTCTCGCAGGAAGAGGCACTTTTATCGTTCAACGGTTCGGTAAAGCTTCCCGGCCCCATTCTGCGCCGAAAAAACCAGGAACCGCGGCGCTTGGGCCGGTGTTCTATCCAGCACGACGCAGACCGCGTCCCGAGGCACTGCCAAACCCAAGATCGCGGAGGAATTCTGCGCCACGCGTTCGGAATCGTACACAATCACCCAAGCGACTCTGTGATGCTCCAGAATCTCACGGGCCGTTCGCCAGTCTTCAGCCAGAAAGAAGCGTACGCTGTCCGCGATTCCCGACAGGCTCTCATGCGAGCTTCCAGCCACGCCAGGCTGTCCCGACCAATATGCGATCGCCGGCGAAAGCCACCACGGCGCAAGAAACGGGCGCGTCTCGGACGATTGCAAATCGATTGCCAGGTCGCGCGATTGCACAGATTCGTTCCGCTGTTCGATCCGGTGGGTGTATTCCGCTTCGTCTGGCCAGAGTCGTGTGTCCCAATCCCGCAGGATCGGAAATATCGACAATGTAAAAGCGATCCAAACCGCCGCGCGCGAGTTGATCGGCTCGAGCAAAGCCGGAAGCGCAATCGCAAAAATCAGAAAGAAAAAATACGCCCAGCGTGCCTGCCAAATCGTCAGCAAGTAAGTCGTGACAAGAAGAGCAAGAACAAAGATTGGTGCGGTGCGACCGCCGGGCGCGCCGACTTCTCGTTTCCGAACGCCAAACCAAATAAGAAGCGGGGTGAGGAGAAGTAAGTACCCGCCCCAGCGCAACCAGATCGGATTTGCCGGCCAGACGTGTGCAAGTTCGCCAATGGTGCGTGCCCAGTTTTCGAAAAGCTCGCCGGAATGAAAGATCGACAATGACGGTATGCGCCGCTCGATTGCAAACGCGAGGGCCACGATTACTGCAAACAGAATCCAGCCTGCGCGGCGCTGTTTGCCAAAAAGAAGTTGTCGATCTTGTACGGCACGAAGGAAGACAACGAGGAAGAGCAAAATGAGCGGTTCATAAAGTGACACCCAGAGCGCGAAGCTCCAAGCCGTTCCGCTGACGATGCCCCATTTTGTAGAGCGTTCGAATTGCAGTGTCCATTCCGCGCAAATCGCGACCGTGACCAGCAAGGTCAACAGTGACTGATGATCAGGTCGTCCGAGCTCCGTCCCCTTCACGAGAACGGGGCTGATGGCGTAAAGAATCAGTGCCGCCCAACGATACCGGAACTTCATACGGCGCGACCACCACCAGAGAAACCATCCTCCGAACAGCGCCAGCAGCGGCGAGATCAGCGCGCCGGCTAAATCGATTGCGTGTACGGTGAAGGGTTTTAGCGCGACCGCCAACGCAAGAATCAGGTAGTCGAACGGCGCGGTCGTATGCGGAGTTGTTCCTTGCGGAAAATTTTCGAAGTCATGATGACGCACGATTAGCCCCGGCTTTTTCTCGCACATCCGCACCCGCGTCATCCGCGCATAACAATCCGCGTCACTGAAATAAACGTTCCCGGCGACGAAAACGTCCTGGTAATTCGCACAACGCGCCGCCAGAATCAGCGCGCTCAACAAAACGATTTCGATCAAGAGGCCGATTGCCCGTATCACGGTTCCATCCCAAGTCCGCGATTCGGATTGCGCAATCTAAAATTTCAGCGCAACTGCGATCGCGTCGTCGGTGACAGTCTCAATACTTCTTGAGCTATGTTCCGATGAATCGTGAGTTCGTTCAAAACTTCGTCGCGCCACTTTGGAGATTGAGCCAGAGTTGCAACGTATCGATCGTAGGTCGCCTGATTGTCGAAACGCGCGAACCAAATAACAACGTTCTCTCCTTCTCGCACGGGCAATGCCGGAAACGTGTTCTCGCTATTTTCCGTCACGAAAGACGCGAGAATCACGGCGCCTGCTTCCGCCAGAACCGGTTTCATCACGCGTTCAAAAAAATCGATGAAGCCCGAATTAACCGGCGCATCAAAATAATAGATTGTTCCGATAACGATTCCGCTGCGAATCTCTTTACTTCCGCGAAGAGAACGGTCGCTCGTTTTGAGTGCAAACCCAGAGTCCGCGCGCGTTGGACGCAAGAGAAACACGTTATCTGAATCGATCATCGTCGCATTTGCAGTCTCGCGATGCGCCTTCCAAACCGGCCCGCCGTAGAAAGCCTGCAATGCTGCGGCACGACTCGCCATGTCGCGAAAGCCTCTGAGCCAAACGAATCTATCGGGATCATCAAGATCGCGAAATTGGCCGAGGATATTCATTCCCAATGTTTCCTGTGGTTC
>QHNJ01000154.1 GCA_003218395.1 Verrucomicrobiota bacterium | reverse complement strand
ATACGGTGAGATGCAAAGGTTCTCGTCACCTGTGGCAAGCCGACGGTGAAGGTCGACCGCGAGCTCGTTCGTTGCCTGTGCGGCCAAGTCGAAGTTTGTTGCGCCATGGGCCATGGCAGCGATTAACGCGCCGAATGCGTGCAAGATCAAAAACGATTTCACGCAATTATGAGACACCCAAATGGGGTTCGTCCGAAGCGAAAAGATTTCTTTTGGGGCGCCATTGCAGACGATCCAAGCCTGATTTACTGCGTTAGCCGTTAACTACATGGTTTCACAACCAGCCAAACTGCCGCGGAAGCCGAATCTAATCGTGTTTCTGCCGGACCAACAAAGAGCGGACACGCTCGCTTGCTACAAAGGCAAAAAAGTTCACGCGCCGAATTTAAACAAACTTGCTTCTGAGTCCGTGGTTTTCGAGCGAGCCTACGTGACGCATCCGGTCTGCACTCCTTCACGCTCCTCGCTCATGACCGGAACGTGGCCGCACATCAATGGATGTAACAGGAACAGCGTTCCGCTCGATCGACGGTTTCGTGTTTTCCCAGAGCTGATGGAAGACAAGGATTATCACACCGCCTACTTGGGCAAGTGGCACCTTGGCGAAGAGGGCCCTGGCCGGCGGAGATTTCAAGAATGGATTTCCACTGAACCCCACGGCGACTACACGAATTACCTGATTTCAAACGGCATCACACCCGACAAAACCAATGGGCGATTCTCGGAATTGGCGATCAGCAACCTGCCACTCGAACTGTCGCGACCAAAGTTTCTCGCAAAGCACGCGTGCGAATTCATCGAAAAACATCAACGCGATCCTTTCATTCTGGTTGTTGCGTTCGTGGAACCTCACTCGCCGTACAACGGTCCGCTGAACGATGAACATCCGCTCAGCGAGATAGATCTCGATGTTATCGCCACGCTTCCCGAAAGCGAAAATATTCCTCTGCGCTATCGTTTGATGCGGGAGTGGCAACAAGCGGAAGCAGTCCTAGATCGGAAGCGTCTGCCCGATCAGTATTTTTTCGGAATTACGCCCGACGACTATCGAAGCATTAAACGGCGATATCTCGGGCTGGTCACGCTGGTCGATCAAAGCATCGGTGCCATTCTTGATTGCCTGGAAAGAGTCGGCTTGACTGACGATACGATCATCGTGCACACGAGCGACCACGGCGACAGCCTCGGCGCGCATCATCTGTTCGGGAAAGAGGTAATGTTCGAAGAAGCCGCGCGCGTTCCGTACTTGGTCCGGTTGCCTGGTCAAAAACGCAGCAAAATCGTTCCGCAACCGGTGAGTCACATCGATTTCGTGCCGACGTTGCTCGATCTTCTCGGCCAGCCAAAACGTCCTCAATGCGCTGGCAAGAGCCTGCTACCGCTACTCCGCGAAGAGGCGATGTCGCCAGAGAACATATTCATCGAGTGGGCTCCGAACCGGACGAAGATTAAAAAAGGAACATCACTAGCTCCACGGCGCATGATCAAGCGCGCCGTCGATGAGTCCACTCGGACTGTGGTTTCATCCGATGGCTGGAAGCTTTGTCTGCGCGACAAGGATTTGAATGAATTGTACAATTTGAGCGATGATCCGCTAGAAACGCGCAATCTGTACTCAGATCGACAATATACTTCGGTTATTTCACGTTACGCAGGGGAAATTGACCGCTGGCAGGAATCCACAAATGATAGGCTGAAAATCTGAGTAGGCAGGCTGTTGGCTAGCATGGTCTCTGGCTGACGCACCTCCGACGCCTGATTTTGGGATCACCTTCGGGTGGTATGATGGCAGCGTCTTCCGTCGACTGTCACCTTCGAGAGTGATTGCCCTTTGGCTGCAAGTAATTGGAATTGGTCCACTCGCCGATGCCGATGCCCGCTTGCAGGCCATCTTCGTTTGCTGATCGGAAGTGAATGCCCCCGTACAGCCTGCTCACTGCAGCTTCCTCCGCTGCATCGAGGCAGGTCGGAAAGCTGCGGTACACGCCAGGCAGAAAATCTGAGCCGATTGTGAAGGGCAGGTCTTCGGTGCCGTAAAACAGTGCGAGCACCGTCGCGGCGGCACCGCTGAAGGTGCTATGGCCGGAAACGTAATCTGGGAAAGGCGGCGTTACGATAAACGACATCCAGTTCAGCTCCGGTTCGGCGAAATTAATCGCGGTCACCGGGCGCCAGAAGTGGAAGGTGTACTTGGCATCCCAAGCGCAAATCGCAGCGTCGGCCATGGCGATGTTCATTAAGGCAAACAGCCTTGCGTTTTCTTCCAGCGTGTTGCCTTGTGCAGCACTGATAAGCTGCGCAATACTGTTCCAGTGGCCCGGAGGCGTCTCGGTGCCGGCGCCATCGGCCCAGAACAAAGCGATCTGAGTTTGTTCTTCTGTGCGCGTCGAGCCGACAGCCGCGCCGAGTTCCTTGACCTCGTTGTAATCCGCCGCGTACTGCTCGCTATCGAGGGACGGAGGGCCCGGCGGACGAAACTGGGAGCTGCTGCTCATTCCAAATGGTACGACGAATCCCCATTGCGGCAGCAAATAGGGAAGAAATGCAGGAGGAGTGGGCACCCACACGCCAGGACCGCTGCCGCCAGGTGGCGGGACTATAGCATCGGAACCATCATTGGCGCGCGCGGCGAGGATTTGGTTCGCGACGAATTCACCCCACACGATGCCTGCGGTCTTTTGTGGTCCATCGGGGATTGCAGCGAGAATCGCGGCATGGAGCGCGTCGAAGCTGGATGCGGAGGCCGGGAACAAATTGATGAGCGTGTCGTGCGCCGCGGCGCTGGCAGCGGCTTCACGCGATGCACTGGCGGACACTGCGCTTTGCACTAGGTAAGGTTCGTGCGTGCGGGCAATGCCGTTGACCGCGTCGTAGATTGAAACGTGAAGGACGGCGAGACTGCGGGAGGCGATTGGAGGTGCTGTGCTGCCGGCACGAATGGCGTTGAGCGCGGCGGTGTTCCAGTCGGTGACTACATCGGCGTGGGCCAGGGTGCCGGTGAGAAGTGCCGTTGAAACGGAGCATGAAAGAAGTTTGATGAAGGTTTTCATAAGTGAATGGTTGCCCAATAAAAGTTTGCTTGCGGTGGCCGCGTTTGGATGGCGGCATCGCGGTGCACTTCCGGTGCGCCGCGATGCAATCGCTCTCGTACAGGTTTCACCCAATGTCGTATGACCCCGATCTAGTGGGTGAATGTGAATGAGAGATTGAATAAGCCGGTTCCGTTGACGCCGATTCGAACCTCTGTGTTTTGTCCCTTAACGTTCTGATAAATGCCCGTACCGCCAATGGTGGCACGCATGTCACGGTGGTCCGGCCCTACGAGTCCATGCTCAATACCTTCCGTTGCGATGGCGGTGGTGTCATCGGGAAGGTAAAATTCCTGAATGGTGAAGACCTCGGGACGCTCCTCTGTAGCATTGCGGGTGAACGTTCCACGGCAGGTCCACTCCCCAATCGGATTCGGCGGGGCTACTTGAGGATTCCCTGCAAGTGTGCCCCCCGGATAGATGTATCCTGTCACGATAAAGGTGGTGCCGGGGTTGGGCCCGGGGGTGCCACTGAAATAGATCGTGGTAGCGTCTATGAAGACATCGAATTGGAGGTTTTGCGTGGCCTGGCTATTCGCAGGGCTGATCGTAACCGTCGCAATTGCGAGGCCGATGACTGCCCCGAGAGTCGAAAGACTCCACACGCACTTTTGCATGACTGATCGTATTTTCGT
>QHNJ01000153.1 GCA_003218395.1 Verrucomicrobiota bacterium | reverse complement strand
CGTGAGGAAAGACCCAAAATTTTTCTTACCTTGTCTATCATAAAAGTGAAGAGGTTGACTGATCAAAAGCCAGACTGCCGATAGGTCCTGCAGCGATGGTTCTGACCAGAAGTTCATCGTGTTCCACGCCGACGGTTAGGTGGCGGTGGCGTCGGCACTTGCGCGGGTTGCCGGTGTATTCCAAAGAGCCGTTGGAAGAAGTTGCGTGGAGCCGGCGGCGCAACTGGGGCGGCGCGAGCCGCAGCAGTGGCAGCTCGTCGCCGGACTTTCCCTTGAGAATCTGCCTCGGGTTCTACGTCAGGCGCCGCACTTGCGCTTGCCATCTGTGCATCCGCATTTTGCGATTCGTCGGCATTTTCTTCGTCGTCGCTTCCGAGATTTCCTCCGGAATCGTGATAAGTCACATCCTTAATCATCTGAAACGGATTGGCCTTGTGCGCGGGCGAAAGCCAGGCGACCTGCATGTCAAATTTGGCTTCATCGAGCGCCAACGTGCGCTCCATAATACGCGTTGCAACGGGGCCCGCGACGCTGCCCCCGTGTTCGCCACCCTGAACCATGACGGCGACGACATACTTTGGATTATCGAAAGGAGCGAAACAGGCGAACCAGGCGATCGTATCTTTATGGCCGCGTTCGGTGGCTTGCGCGGTGCCGGTCTTTCCAGCAACCTGCACATTTTTCAGTCGCGCTCGTCCGCCTGTCCCGCCGTCTTCATTGACAACCTTCCAAAAGCCCTTGCGGACCAGATCAATCTTGTCTGGCGAAAGCTCGTTGCGCAAATCTGTTCGCACGCGCGGCTTCTGGGACACCACGTTCTTTCCGTTTTCATCCAAAGCAGGGGAGCCGTCCTGATTCAAAACTCTATCGACAAGCCGAGGATAATAACAGACGCCGCCGTTTGCGATCGTCGCGTAAGCCATCGCCAATTGCAGCGGCGAAACCAGCGTGTAGCCCTGGCCGATTGAAACGTTGGCCGTTTGGGCTTGCGACCACCTCTCTTGTGGATGATGGATCTGCATCCATTCCGGTCCCGGCAAATTGCCCGCTTGTTCGCCTGTCAATTCAAGGCCCGATTCCTCCCCCAAACCTAACATCTTTCCGACTGCGTCAATCGACTGAATGCCGGCGGCGTTTCCGTACTGATAAAAATAGGAATCGCACGAAACCTTGATTGCATCCATCAAGCCGAGAGTGCCGTGCGTGTAATGTTTTTCGGCGACCCAGCATTGGAAAAAGTGGTCGCCGTAACTTACGCCGCCCCCACAATTGTACCGTGCGTTCGCCAAGTTTTTTCGCAAACCCGCAAGCGACGTAATGAGCTTGAATGTCGATCCCGGCGGCAACCGGAACCGAAACCATCGCCAAGATGTTGCCGTTGTTTGGATCGACAACCACTGCGGCGCCACGACTTATCGCGCGCAACGCCTCTTCCGCGATTGATTGAATCCTTGCATCGAGCGTGAGGAAGACATTCGCTCCCTGCAGCGGTGGATCTTCATGGAGGACGCCATCGATCACGCCCTTTGCGTTCCGCCGCAAATAACGGACGCCGGGTTTTCCGCGCAGATATTCGTCCATCGATTTTTCGATATTCGATTTTCCTTCCACGTCTCCCTGGTAAAACGTGAATTTCCTTGCCTCCTCCTTGTTGATATCGTCAGGCGCACCGACGTAACCAAGAAGATGTGCACCAAGTGCGCCGTAGATGTAGGAGCGGACAGGCTTGATGGCGATATCCACGCCTGGCAGCCCTACGTCGTGCTCCGAAAATTTGGCCATCGTGGGGAAATCGATGTCCTTGATATAGGAAAAGGGAACTTCGGTGTCGTTGCGATAGTGTTTCTGCAGCCTGCCGGCGTTGTAATCGCGTGCAAGATCGAGCTCGTTGAGGCGCGGGACGATACCATCATTTACGATCTTGATAATGTCCGGCTCTTTTTGATCTTTCGGCATTCCATTGATAATCGCTCGATATTCGGTCAGGGGCGGTGAACCGAGTCGTTCGCGATAGCCTTTGACCATTTCCGGCAAATAAAAATCGACTTCGTAGCTTGCGCGGTTTTGGACGAGGGTCACTCCATTCCGGTCTTTGATCTCGCCGCGCACTGAGGGAATTCGCACCGTTGCTTGAGAACTGCCGCGAAGTTGGGCAGTCCATTCGGCGCCATGCGCTACTTGTATCCACCAAAGCCTAAGGCCAAGGCCGCCCAGGCCTGTCAGCATCAGGAGTGCAAGAAATTGAATCCGCAAACGCGAACTCATGCGGCCTCTGCTCATTCGAAATGGTCCCTTTCAGGGAGATATGAATAAGCGGTAACCCGTCCCATCCATTGTAAGAACCAAAATAGGATTGGTGCCATCGCCACCGCAATGAGGCCAGGCCCGCCGATCTGCCACCAAATTTCACGGGTAAAAACAAGTGAGCCGCGCCGGAATGTGATCATTAAGTATTGCACCAGAACTATCAACGACGTGCAGATGCCGCTCAGGATGCAATGCACTTCCCAGCGGCCGCGGGCAAAAAGCGGCCTCAGACCATGCATGAGTCCCGACAGCACAACGTAAAGCAGTATCGACGATCCCATTGAGATTTCAACTTTCCCGCCAATCACCTGCACGGTGAGCGCATCGAGCAGGAGCCCGGCGTACAAGGCAAGCGCAAGCATGAGTGGGAAGGGCAACGCCATTGCTCCGTAAAAGACGATCACAGGCACAATGTAGATGTGCGCATTGTAGAGCCAGGGTAGCGCCGGGATGAAAAACTCCGCGATCTGCGCAATTAGCACGAGAACCAGCAGAAGAAAAAAGAATATCATTTTCGGCCGGTTACCACGAAGACATCCTCCAAATGCGAGAGATCCACTGCCGGCGTGAGCTGCGCTTGTCCATCCAACTCCCGCACCCGAAAAGTTTTTACGACGCCGATCAGCAAGCCGGAAGGAAAGACGCCTCCCACTCCTGAGGTATAGACTTTTTGCCCGGGCTTGAGGTCAGCTTGTTTCGACAAAAAATTCAGGTTCAAAAGTGGATTTAGTCCCGCAATCACACGCTCGCCAGACACGATGCCTTGCTCACGACTCCCTTCAACCGACGCCGCGACTTTGCAATTTTCATCGGAAACCAACAGGACGACCGAGATGCTGTCGCTTACGGTACTCACTTTTCCTATCAAACCTACGTCCGTTGCCACGGGCATGTCAGTTTCGATGCCATCTCTTTTCCCGCGGTTGATCGTCACCGTTCGCCACCAGGTCGACGAATCGCGCGTTACAATTTCGGCCGCTATCAATTTAAAGACCGATCGCTCGCGATAATTGAGAGCATGGCGCAACCGGTTCACCTCATGCTCGACATCACGCAGACCCTGGTTGGTTGCTCTCAGCTCCCGATTTTCTACCTGTAGCGCCGCATTTTCGCGCTCTAATTGCTCGAGCGACTTCAACCCCGTGCGCACCGATGTAATCTGCTTTTGCAGTCCCGAGCCGCCGGTCAAAAATGGCGCGATAAATTGATATACTCCGGCCTTAAGTTTGCGCGTGCTCTCCGGGCCGAAGCTGAGAAAATATCCGAGAATTGCGCCAAAAATCAGCAGTGCGATAATGTTTGTGCGACTCATTCCGCTTTCCGTCCGAGCCGGAGTGACATTTTCCAGATTGCGGATCCCGAAACATGCGACCGGCCGCGGTTAACCGCTGCCTGCAACTCGCAATGGCAAATTTGCAATCCTGAATCGCTAGCGCCATTGGCGATCTGCCGAGGCCACCTGACGCAAAAATTTAAGTTCATTGAGGCACTTGCCAGTCCCCTCCGCCACCGCGCTAAGTGGATCTTCAGCAACATGGACTGGCAAACCTGTTTCCTCGCTCAAAAGCTTGTCAAAGCCCCGCAGCAATGCGCCTCCGCCTGCCAGCACAAGCCCACGATCAACGAGATCCGCCGAAAGTTCGGGCGGACAGCGCTCCAGCGTGATGCGCACGGAATCGACGATCGTCGAGATCGGCTCAAGCAATGCCTCCCGCACTTCCTGCGAAGTAATCATGAGTGTTTTGGGCAGACCCGCGACGAGATCACGACCTTTGACCTCCACACTCGTCTCCTTTTCACTCGGATATGCCGAGCCGATTTTGATTTTGATCTCCTCAGCGGTGCGCTCTCCCACCATCAAATTATAGGCGCGTTTCATATATTGCACGATCGCTTCATCGAGCTCGTCGCCGGCGACGCGCACGCTGCGACTAAACACAATTCCAGAAAGTGAAATCAGCGCGACCTCTGTTGTGCCGCCGCCGATGTCGATGATCATATTGCCAGCGGGATCCTGCACTGGGAGTCCCACTCCGATCGCGGCCGCCATCGGTTCCTCTATTAAATAAACTTCTCGCGCGCCAGCATGTGTCGCGGATTCACGCACCGCACGTTTTTCCACTTCAGTAATTCCGGATGGAACTGCGATGACGACCCGCGGTCTCGCGCGCACCCGGCGATTGTGCACTTTTGTAATAAAATGTCGCAGCATCGCCTCCGTTACTTCGAAGTCGGCAATGACCCCATCCTTAAGCGGGCGCACCGCAACGATGTTTGCCGGGGTGCGGCCGAGCATGCGCTTCGCTTCGTCACCTACCGCCAGCACTTTGTTCGTACCGGCCTGTACTGCCACCACTGACGGCTCGCGCAAAACGATCCCCTGATCCTTTACGAACATGAATTATTTATTAGAAGCACTTTCCAGTCCGAGGGAAGCGCGTCCACATTGTCAATCCTCGCAGAACTTTCCGTGAGCGCGATTCTACCGGCTGAAACGCGGTAACATGAAACGCCTCGTCACGACGTCAAGGGAAACGTTGAAAACGTTACCACAGCTAAAAAGAGCCTGTAGCCTTGTAACGCTTTAACTTGGAAGCGCATCAACGATTCAACATTGGACGTCGGGCATTAAACGTTCAACGTTGCCTGCCATGCGAAAAATCATTGTCGCACCGTCCATTCTTGCCGCTGATTTTTCACGACTGGCCGATGAAATTCGACGCGTCGAACAGGCCGGGGCGGATTGGATCCATTGCGACATCATGGACGGACATTTTGTCGATAACATTTCCTTTGGGCCAGAGATTGTCGGCATTGTGCGCAAAGAAACAAATCTGCCGCTCGATGTTCACTTGATGATCCAGACCCCCGATCATTATTCGCCGCGCTTTGTCAAAGCAGGCGCTAATTCGATCACGGTTCACGTTGAGCGAGAAGCGAACCATGATGTCGAAAAGACTTTACGCGCGATTCGAGACGCCGGATGCCGGCCCGGCCTCTCATTAAATCCCGCGACTCCATTCGAATCCGTTGAGCCGTTTCTCGACAAGATCGAGCTCTTGCTCATCATGACCGTCCACCCCGGTTTTGGCGGTCAATCGTTCCGACCCGAAATGATGAGGAAAGTGAAACGCGCAGCGGAATGGAACGAATCGCGTGAGCACAAAATCGAAATCGAAGTGGACGGCGGCATCAACACCGAGACTGCTCGATTATCAATTCAAAATTGCGCGGCAATTTGTCCGGATAGCGCGTTATCCTGCTACTACGGGTTCAGCTTCCTCAGTCGTTTCGGCCATCACTTCGTCGGTTTGCGTAACGCGCACGACTTCTTCGATGGTCGTCTTGCCTTGCGCCACACGTCGCCAGCCGTCCTGCCGCAAAGTTTCCATGCCTTCGGCGATGGCACATTGCTTGAGCTCGCCGCCATCGCACTTCTGCATGATCAGCTTTCTCAAAGGTTCAGTCACCAGGCATATCTCGTAAATTGCCGCGCGCCCCTGGTAGCCGGTCTGGCGGCATTGATCGCAGCCAGCGCCGCGCCGGAAGCGGGTGCCGAGTTCCTTCACGGGAAAGCTGATCTCGGCGAGGTATTCGCGCGGATAGTCAACCCGTTGCACGCAGTCTGGGCAAATCGTGCGCACGAGTCGTTGCGCGATGAACGCTTTCACCACCGAAGCGAGCAGAAACGGCTCGACATCCATATCGAGCAGGCGCGTGATTCCGCCGACCGCATCGTTCGTATGTAGCGTGCTGAAAACAAGATGACCCGTCATCGCCGCGCGGATCGCGATGTCCGCCGTTTCGATGTCGCGAATCTCACCAACCATCACAACGTTCGGGTCCTGCCGCAAAATGTGACGGAGACCTTTGGCAAAGGTCAGATCGATCTCAGGCTTAACGTCGATCTGCGACACGCCAGGCAACCGATATTCCACCGGCTCTTCGATGGTGATGATGCGCCGCTGAACGGAATTGATGCTGCTCAAGAAGCAATAAAGCGACGTCGATTTTCCGCAACCAGTCGGGCCGGTGAGAAGAATGATTCCGTTCGGTTGCGCGAGCAGATGGCGAATGATCTTCTCCTGGTTCTTGCTCAAATCAAGCCGCTCAAAATTGAATTGCTGCTCGCCTCGGCTGAGAAGACGCAGACTGATCGACTCGCCGTTGACCGTGGGGATGGTCGAAACGCGCACATCGATGTTTTGATTACTCGCCTGCAAATTCATGCGCCCATCCTGAGGCAATCGGCGCTCGGCGATGTCCATGTGCGACATCACTTTCAGGCGCGAAATAATGGCCGATTGCAACACCCGCAATTGCGGTGGCACTGCGACTTCGTGCAAAATTCCGTCGATTCGATACCGAATTCGCAGATCGTTTTCGAGCGGCTCAACGTGAATATCGGTCGCGCGCTCGTGTCTTGCAGCACCTCGAAAGCGCGGTTGGTCTTCAGGATTTCGTCGAATGTTTCCGCGCCGACCCCATAGAGCGTTTTCATCGCGCGCAAAAGTTGCGCGCGCGGCACTAGCACCCATTCGGCCGGCTTTTTCAGGAGCTGCGACGCGAGCTGGCGGCCAATCGAATTAAAAAGATCATAAGTCGCCAGCACCACCGCGTTTTCCTTCACCTCAATTGGCAAAATGTGATGTTGAAAAACAAAACGGCTCGGTAGTATCGACAATGTCGCGCGATCGATTTTTTTGGCGTCAATTGAGACAACTGGCACGCGGAAGAAATTTCCGATCGCACCGAGGAAGCGCTGCTCGTCCACTTTGCCGGAATCAAGCACCTGGCCAACCCACGAACCGCCGTTCAGGTTCGAGGCCAGCGCGCTGGCTTCCTCGGCCGAGGCGACGCCGCTCTCCAGCAGCAGATTAATTAACGATTGACTGGCTGCTGAGCTCATTCAGGGCGGGGTGTGGATGACATATCGACAACGGAGAGCAGAGGAAAGCGAATGAAGCCGATTTAGGCTGTTCCGCAAGCGCTTTCACGCACAACGCGTAATCTTTGGCTTGAGGGTAGCGGTGCCCTGCCGCAAGAATATTGTCAGGGCATGTGCAATGCTCGCCGCACCGGATCGGTAAGTGTGCCCGTGACACGCATTGAATAATTCTTCTGAAGACGCGCGATCGCATCGGCTACCTCGGTAGAAAATACGCCGTCGATCGGCCCACAATAGTACCCGAGCCGGCGCAATGCGGTCTGCATTGAGCCAACATAAGCCGGCTGCAAAACCAATTGTTCTGGGACCATAAAGTAATAAATGAACCGCCAACGATATCTCGGCGCGAAGTCAGTGGCGTTCACACTGGTGCGGCCCTGATGGAGCAGGCCCCATTCGTCTCGTTGAGCCAATGGATCGACGGAGCGAAAAAAAATCACAGTCTGAGGCCTGTGCTGCAATTGAGCTAAGTGCGAGCGCGAAAACGAGGGTTGGCCATTTCATAAAGGTAAGTGTATCAGAAATCTTTCGCCGCAGGGATATCAGGCGGTGGCAGTTGTTTCTCGCTGCCCGGTTTCGGGCAATCCGCGCACTCGCCCTGATCAAGCTCAGGACCGAAGTGCGTATTGTCCTCCCACTTTTGGCGCAGGCGATAAAGGTCAAGCTTGGTCAAGGTCACCCGCGGACACATCAGAATAATCAACTCCGTCCGGTCATGATTGTTCGTCGTGCTACGAAAA
>QHNJ01000152.1 GCA_003218395.1 Verrucomicrobiota bacterium | reverse complement strand
TTCGTACGAAGTCAAGAACCACTACGGGTCCAACTACGCTATGGTCGGAGATGCGCGTGGATTCATCGATCCGATTTTCTCGAGTGGGGTGTTCCTATCGATCAAGACGTCCTATCTTGTCGCTGCGGCCATCCACAAGCAATTGACCGAAGGGCTCAACGGCGAAAACGAGATGATGGTCACTGCTTACAAGCAAGTCACGGGCGCCTACAACTTTGTGCATCGGATGATCCGTCTCTTCTACAATCCTCACGCTGTAACTTGGGCGCAGGCTGGTGCCGATGGATTGGCACACAAGGCTCATGAGAGCGCGATGGCAGCCGGCCATTACATGCTCTCGGGGGATTTCTTCGAGAATTATGAGAAGTTCGAAGGGTTTTTTAAAATCTTGGAAGACCCAAAGCAGTTTCAGCGATACCAGAAGCTGGTCATTGATCGTAAGGAATTCAATCAACCCAGTTGCAACAGCCGTTGGGAGGATGTCTTCCGCGACATGATCGAGCGAGATGCCGAACGTAACGCGGCATTTGCAGCAAGTGTTTAGCGACGCGTCAAAAATAAGCGAGGTCGATCGTCAACAATAAAGAATGAAGAAGCGACCCGTTATCATTATCGGAGGAGGTCCGGCGGGTTCTGCAACGGCTCTCCACCTTCTTCGATCGGGCGTTCAACCGCTGATTATCGAACGGGAGTCTTTTCCTCGCTTTCACATCGGCGAATCATTAAGCGGCGAATGTGGCGCCGACTTGCGTACATTAGACTTGGAAGACGAACTACTTCGCCAAAAATATCCAATTAAGCACGGTGTGAAGGTGTTTAACCCACACGGTTCACACTTTTGGGTGGAAGTGAAAAAGCGATGCCCGGAGACTAACGCGCTGATCCCGACGTGGACCTGGTCAGTCGTCCGGAGCAGCTTTGATCGGATATTGCTCGACACCGCGCGCAACCGCGGCGTGGAATACATGGAATGCGAAGCCGTGGCGCCGATCAAAGAGGACGACCGCATCACCGGCGTTCGAATCCAGACCGCGACTGGCGCCCTGGAGAATCTTCACTGCGACATCCTGGTGGATTGCTCGGGACAGGCAACTTTTCTGGCGAATCGAGGGATCACCGGCAAAAAGATCAAAGGCAGTTACGTGAACCAAGTAGCTGTCTTTTCCCAGCTCACTGACATGATTCTCGACCCTGGCTCCGACACCGATACGTCGCTGGCTCCGGGTAATTCGCTGATCTTTTACAAACAGAAGGACCATTGGGCGTGGATGATTCCTTTGAGCGACACCGTTACTAGCATAGGAGTTGTTGCTCCCGCACCCTATTTCAAAGCGCAAAAGCTCGACAAGGCGGAGTTTCTGCGCAACGAAATTCTAAGCTTGAACCCGGATCTCGCCCGGCGGGTGACCAATACTTCGTTTGTGGAAGAGGTCCGAACCATCTCGAGCTACTCCTACACCGTATCCGATTACACCGGTAAGGGGTTCGTCTGCGTGGGAGACGCCCATCACTTTACCGATCCGATTTTTTCATTCGGAGTTTTTCTGTCGATGAAAGAGGGAGAATTCGCCACCGAGTCGATCCTTAAGCACCTGAGCGAGGAGGGGGCGGCGAATGCAAATCCCTTTGCCCCCTATGAAGCGTTAGCTACCCAGGGGCAGGATGCGGTCCGGGACCTGATTGATTGTTTCTGGGAGTATCCGCTCGTCTTCACACGAATGGCGATTGGAAAGGCGCAGGACGATATTACCGACCTTTTCGCCGGAAGACTTTACGGAGAAGCTGTCGAGAAAAACGCGTCGCGCGTCGCCATGCGTCGTCTGATGCAAGCTCGTCGTGCCGGGAAATAGACCGGTTAGACAATTCGCGCAGCTCTTTTTAACTCGGGCATGAAATCGCGGACGGACGTATCTGTCCAACCCGCAGCGGAGCCCATTGCGGCGTTCGCGCGTGGCTTTGAGCGTTTTACTTCTCGTCGCGCTCGGTCGTGGATTTCCGGCAGAAGCCGATCCGTCGAGACTCGACCGCCCAAATCCCACTTGTGCGTCCCCGACGGCATTTGTAAATTTCCTCCGCAAGGCGTTCGCTTGACCGCTCTCCCCGTCGCCTGTAGAATCGCGACTTTACTGCGTCTCCCGCGTGACGCCCGCGGCCTATGGCAGCGGCCTTGCCGAAGCTAGTCGGGAGCGGGACAAGCGATACAGAGGCCGACTGAGAACTCAACGCGATGGACTTTGCCTGGTCGGACCAACAACGAGAGCTACTGGACGCGGTCGGCCGTTTTGCCAGCCAGCAACTTAACTACGACGTGATCGAGAACGATCGCGAGGGCGTTTTCAACCGCGAGGCCTGGAAAAAATGCGGGGACTTCGGCATCCAGGGCTTGCTCGTCCCCACCGAGTACGGCGGGCTCGGCGCCGATCCACTCACTACCGTGGCAGCCCTCGAGCGCCTCGGATACGCCTGCAAGGACAACGGCCTGCTCTTCTCGATAAACGCCCACATGTGGACGGCGATCATTCCGCTCGTCTACAACGGTTCCGAAGCACAAAAGAAAAAATACCTGCCCGGCCTTTCTAACGGCACGCTCATCGGCGGCAACGCAATGAGCGAACCAAATAGCGGCTCGGACGCATTCAGCCTCGCCACGACCGCCGTCAAGAAAGACTCGACGTACGTTCTTAACGGCAGCAAAGTCTTCGTCACCAACGGTCCCGTTGCGGATCTGCTCGTTGTGTTTGCCACGGTAGACAAAACGCGCGGGCCGGATGGAATCAGCGCCTTCCTCGTCGAGAAAGATTCGCCGGGGATGAACGTCGCGCGCAAGCTCGAGAAGATGGGTGTGCGCACGTCGCCGATGGCCGAAGTGTTTTTCGAAAACTGCCAGGTGCCGGAAGAAAACTTGCTCGGCAAAGAAGGTGGGGGAGCTTTTCTGTTCACGCGGTCGATGACTTGGGAACGCGGTTGCATCCTGGCAAGTGCGGTCGGGTCGATGCAACGCTTGTTGGAGACGTGCATCCGTTATGCGAACGAGCGCAAACAAGGCGGCCAGTCGATCGGAAAATTCCAGCTAGTAGCCAGCAAAATTGTCGACATCAAGCTGCGCGTCGAGAGTTGCCGAAACATGCTTTACCATTGCGCATGGTTGAGCGGCCACCGCAAGAGCGTGTATCTGGAGGCCGCGATGACCAAGCTGCACATCAGCGACTGCTGGGTGAAATGCTGCGAGGACGCGATCCAGATCCACGGCGGCTACGGCTACATGACCGAGTACGAGGTCGAGCGGGACTTGCGCGACGCCATCGGCAGCAAGCTCTACTCGGGCACGAGCGAAATCCAGCGCAACATCATCGCCTCAATGCTGGGTCTGTGAGCGAATCCCAAGTCGGTCGATGAAGATCCTGGTTCCGTTCAAGAGCGTGCCCGACCCCAACGACGCCACCGTTGTGGGCGCAGCGGCTTCGACGCCCAAGTCGGTGATCAACCCATTCGACGAAATCGCCATCGAGGAAGCGTTGCGGATTCGCGAACGCGGCGAAGCCGCCGAGATCGTGGGCATCACGATCGGGGCGCCTACGGTCGACGAACAAATCCGCGCCGCGCTGGCGATGGGCATCGATCGTGCCATTCGCATCGACGATTCCCGTGCGCTCGATCCGTACGCGGTGGCGCGCATTCTCCGTGTGCTGATCGAGAAGGAAGCGCCGCACGTCGTGATCATGGGCAAGCAAGCTGTGGACGACGACTCAAACCAAGTGGGGCAGATGCTGGCCGGCTTGTTGCGTTGGCCGCAGGCGACGTTCGTTTCGAAGATCGAGTTCTTGGGCAACAAGACGCGCGCCCGCTGCACCCGCGAGACCGACGCCGGCCTTGAGGTCATCGAAATCAAGCTACCCGCCATCATCACCACTGATCTTCGCCTTAACGAACCGCGCTACGTCTCGCTGCCCGGTTTAATGAAGGCGCGCCGTAAATCAATCGAAGTCCTAACCTGCGATCAGCTGGGAGTGACCGTGCGACCTCTTACGACTGTTCTCTCGACTGCGCGTCCACCCAAGCGCGCCGCCGGCACGCGCGTCGAGTCGGTCGAAGAATTAGTCACGAAACTAAGGCAAGATGCCAAGGTGCTCTAGCATGGCCGAGTCCCTCGTACTGATCGAACACCATCGCCAACAGGTGAAGCGTCCCTCGTTGCATGCGATTACGCTGGCGCGACAACTCGGTGGCGAGTACGCGCTACTCGTGCTCGGCCACCGCTTAGACGGGATCGTCGCGTCTCTCGTTTCGTACGGCGCGTGTGCAGTGGTTGTCGCCGACGACCCGGCATTGGCGAAACCGTTGGCCGACCGTTACGCGACAGTGATCGCGGAGGCAGCGCGAAAGCATGACGCGAAGATCATCTTGGGAACCTCCTCGACGTTTAGCAAAGACGTCTTGCCGCGCGCCGCTGCGCTGCTTGATGCGCCGATGGTCACCGACGTGGTCGCGATCGAAGAAATGGACGGCTCG
>QHNJ01000091.1 GCA_003218395.1 Verrucomicrobiota bacterium | reverse complement strand
ATACCGCTGGTTGTCGATCCAAATGAGAAAAGAAGCAGTCGTCCCTTGTCTGGCAGATTTAGGACCGCCGGAGCAGCTGCCTCTTCCGCATTCTGATCAGCACCTGAGTGCACGACGCCCGCTGCAGCCAAGGCCCGAAGCGTTTCGGACAATCCTGCGTATCCCCAATCCAAAACGTGGTTGTTTGCAAGGGCGCAAGCGCTTATCCGCGCAGCGGAGAGGCAACCAATGTTCTGCAGATGCATGCGATAATGAATTCCTTTCCCTGGCCACGGACTCTCCGCCGATGTAATGGCGGTCTCCAAGTTTACGATTCTCAAGTCGACCTCGGCCCGCTCCAGTTCTTGCAGCGCATCGCCCCAGATGTAATCGAAGTTCACTGGCCGTGGTATGGGGCCGTTCGCTTTCTCGGCAAGATCGACATACTCCTGCGCGTCGCGCACGTATGGTTCGTACAAAGCTGGGCTCACGGGATGCGGCAGCGCCTGATCGATGCCGCGCCCGGTCATCACATCGCCGCAGAGAAAAAGGCGCAACGACATGATTCAAAGTAAGCCAAGCTCCAACATCTCCGCCAACAGTCCGACATCAGACGGGTTCGTTCGACAGACGAAACGGATTCGCAATGGCGAGCAAGCCTTAGAGGAGGTCAATTTGGTATCACAGACTGAGCTTCATCCCGTCGTTGGCGATGGATGCTTCTACACCGCGCTCGGCAGCCATTGCGCGAAGTTTTGTCCTGAGCTTGCGCTGGTCACTTGCGACGATTTCCGAGCCGCAATGGGTGATGATGGCTCGCGGCACGTCCTCTTTCGCGCACCACATCAATTGCGTGCAGACCGGTGCATGGCCGATTAGATTCTTTCCCCGCTTACGAATGAACGAGCGCGTAAGCGCGGCGCCATCGCCGATGTAAATCTGTACCCCTTTCAACGCAGCCGCTCGATCACGGATGAACACGAGATCCGGCGCGTAAAAAATGCACGCTCGGCCTACGCTCACGCGGTATGCGACGGCTGGGGCCAGAATCGAGTGTTCGACCGGGAATGCCTCGACTGTGATGCCACAGACATTCGGGCGTGCGTTTCTTGATCAGTTGACGATTGTCGATGTTGCAGCTTTTCAACGTCCGCCATGTTTTTTGCGGCGCATGCACTGGGCAGGAGGCGCCGTTTTTCAAGCCCCAGGCGTGGTCTGGGTGCGCGTGCGTGAGAACGATTGCATCGGGTCGGAGCCGTTCAAATCTTCCGAGCCAATCAAGGCCGCAATCAATCATCACCTCTGCACCACGATACGAGACCAGCAGCAAACTATGCATGTGATGCCGCCACGTCCGCGCCTCGATCTCCCCGCGCGTGCCCAGGAACATGAGTTTCATCGTCAAGATTAACTCTCTTTTCAGGGGTGCGGTGCAATTTATCGGTCGGAATGCAAAATATGCGCAAGATGATCTGGCTGTCTCTGTGCGGGCACCGTCGCTCGGCGCAATCTATTTGCTTTTTGCCCAGTTAGGTCATGCGCGCAATTGCCGGGGGCCGCGCGAACGTAAAGGTAGAATTGTGAACCGCACTCAAATCGAAGAACTAAAGATGCACGATCAAGAGCGAGATTTTTTGTGCGTAGTGCGGGACGCCTTCCGTGTTTTCGCGCGCCGATCCGCGATTGTGCTAGGCACAGCATGGGCCTTCGCTTTTGCGATCCTTGTAATTGTCGTGTGGGGCGCAACCGGACCGAAGTTTCATTACTCCGACACCTGGCAGCTCGTCATCAATACCGGGACGACCATCGTCACTTTCCTGATGGTCTTTGTTATTCAAAACACGCAGAATCGGGATGCGAAAGCCATTCAGTTGAAGCTTGACGAGTTGATCCGGGCCCTGAAGGGCGCGCGTAATAAACTTGTAGATCTCGAAGACCTTTCGGACGAAGAGCTGAAGAAACTGGAAAAGGAATTCCAACGGTTGCACAAGCAATCTCGAGAAACCGACACGCAAGTCGCGAAGACCGACTCGCGACGCTGAATCACAGCAGCTAAACGCTTTGCCTTCCCGCGAGCGCCCCTAAAAGTTACGAAAGGGTGAATTTAAGGTGTGCCCGACGCACAGAATGCTGCCAAAAAGAGCTGATAGAGCAAGATCCCATCGCACAGTTGAGAGTTCGAGCACGGGTCAGATTCGGCCCATCAGCCAGAGGATCAGCACGATCAAAAGAACAAGGCCCAGCCCGCCGCTTGGGTAATAGCCCCAGCCAGAGCTATATGGCCAAGTTGGCAGAGCGCCGAGTAACAGAATAATCAGAATAATTATCAGAATTGTGCGCATGACCCGAGCCTATTCTCCCTCGGCGCGGAATGGCAATCCCTTTTCTATGCCTATGCCTCTGACGATCTTTCTCCGCAAAATCAGCATCCCTGCGGCCGCAATAAGCGTAGATGCGGCCCCCCCGACGCAGTCTTCATTACGTCCAAATGTGCGGTTAGGGGCGAAACAATTTTGTTATGCCAGAAGAAGAACCAATCGAACGGGCGCGCGAAGACGAACGCGAAGGTCTGTCGCCTTCCACTCAGGCTGGCGAATTTGTGCGCGAAGAAATGGAACATATTAGGGAAGGCGAACATGGCGCTCGCTCGGCTGAGCAGGCAATCGCCATCGGCCTGTCAAAAGCGCGGAGGGCTGGAGTAAAGTTGCCTCCGCCGAAGCGCGGCAAAGCGCGAACGAAACGCCGGGCCAAGCGCGATCTCGCGAAAGGCCGCAGAGGCGGTCGCAAAAAACCTTCACGCACACGCTCGCGGGCAACCAGAGGTGCGCTCGAACGCGAAAGCCGCAGGGCAGCATCGAAAAAAGCGCTGTCACGACAAGCGAAGCGGGCGGCGAGTCGACGCTCGGCGCGTTCACGTTCGGCCGCAGCAAAGAAAGCCGCGCGTACGCGAAAACGCCGTCGCTAGAACCGTGTGCCGGCGGGAACCGAGCACGAGGATGCTTTGACAGGGCGCCTCAATCTTCGTGCGATTGTCGATCCAACAATCGGCGGGTATACCATTCATCCAGCGAATGTTTAGCACTTGGCCAGCGCGACCAATGGGTCAATCATTTGCCTCAATCAGCCAGACTCGGCGGTGAAAATTTGGCGAGCGATCTCGAGTCTCTGTGCCTCGACACGTCCGAACTGAGTCGCAGCGCGTTTTTCCAAACGCGCAAAATCGAACCCGCTCAAGCCTGCGCCTGATCCAAGCACCACATCGAGCGTGCGCCAAAGGGAGCGCTTCCCAGTGATGCCGAGGGAGAGACTCTCCAGTGATTGTAGTAACGCGCGATTCGGTTCGTCGGCGTCGCCGCCCCGCAGCTTCGCCCGCAAAATCTTTTCGGCGACCCAAGCTCCGGCCTTGCGTGTATCGCTTTCATCAATGCCGAGTTGCTCCATGATTCGTTTTAGCTCGCGCTGGTCCGCTTCGATGTCGTCGCGCAAAGCCCTTAGGAATTGCTCGAGCGGCTTGCCTTCGTGTGTCTCAATGAGATCACCGAGCATCTCGAGCGCGCCAATCGAACCGGCGAGGTGATCATTCAGATAAACTGGCAGGTATTTCATACCAGCTCCACAGGATTCATCGTGCGTTGCCTGCCGGGAACATCACCTTGTCCGAAGCGGCGTTGAGCGCGGCAAGGAGTTTTTTGATTAAACGCGTTTTGACGCGCCCGGCTTCGCGCGGTGAGACGACGTATCGGACGATGGCTTCGAGCCACGTGTTTTCGCTGACGCGAAAAATAACGCGTGGCTGCTCGCGCACTTCCAGTTCATCGACGGGCGTTCTAGCGAGCAAATCACGAAAAATGTTCACTCGTTTCATCATTTCTTCGCCGAGCTCCTCCTGGGTAATTTTCTGCATCGTGGTGCTGATGAACTCCAAATCGCTGTTGTAGGCGACATGAAACTTAATCTCGTTCCAAATGTAAGGGAAAAGCGGCCACGAATAGTTGTAAACGAGCTCGTCGAGCACCTTTTCATTGGGGAATTTAATGAGACGACCGCTCGGATGATCGCCGGAAATGTATTGACCGCCGAATTCCCATAACGTCGTGTCCAGGTAACCGACATCGATGACGTCGCCGGTAGCGTCGTCTATCTCGATGCGGTCGCCCACGCGATAAGGTTGGCGAACGACGATATATATCCAGGCGATGAAACTCTTCATCGGTGTTTGCACAGCCAGGCCGATGATGATTGACCCGATACCGAGCGCAGTCAGCGCGGCATACCAGTTCACGAAGATTATCGATGCAGCAATGAGCGCTATAAGAACCGCAACACCCAGATGCAGCACTCGCTGGAGAGTGAAACGAGTAGAAGCATCCTCGATACTACCAAGCGCATACACGGAAACGGCTCTTGCAAGTCCGAGAACGACTACGATCAGCACTGTGCCGCGCAAAACTCGTCGCGCAACATCGACCGTTGGTTGCAGCAACGGAATCAGTTTCGTGCCGAGCAGAAGGTAGAGCACGGCGCAACCCGCAAGAATAAGCGCGTGGGTAAGGAACCAGAATTTGTCCCTTCCGCGTGCTTTAACCTTTTGGCGAGCTTTTTCGCCGGTGGCTCGCTGAAGCTCTTTGCGAACTTCAGGCTTTTCTGAAATCTCTTCTGCGGTCTCAGGCATCATTATTGAAATCGCATTGGAAGAAGAAACGCGCGCAATGGAAGCGCTTGAAGAATCAGTTTTCGACGAGCGAAAAAGAACCGCTGAGACTGCCTGCAACGACTTTTCTACTGTGAAAAATCAACACCGCTCGCCGCAGATCAAGCACGTCTCCTGGGGGCGACTCGAGGTGGAAGGGAGAGCCGAGCCTTACAAGGATGCAAAGCTGTTTCCTGGCGGATCGTGTGAATGGAACTGGCGGGAGACTGGGACCGGGCACTTGCCGGGCATTCAACCAGCCGACGTACAGGAACTGCTCGATCATAGCGCGAAAATCGTCGTGCTCTCACGGGGAATGAAGAAATGCCTTCACGTTCCACGCGAGACTTTGGACTTCTTGAAGGAGCGTGAGATCGCAGCGCATGTGCTGCCCACCGCCGAAGCCGTGCGGCTTTACAACCAGCTCGCAGAAACAGAGCCGGTGGGCGGACTGTTCCATACGACATGCTGAAGACCTGCGAATTGTTTCATCAGCCTGGATTCAGCGCTTGAATCTGTCTGACAGTTCTGAGACAAGTCCCTCGCGATTGTCCGGGCGAACGTCGATTAGCATCACGTCAGGACGTGACTTGATCGCGTCGGTAAACGGCAGGGATCGCGCGGAGATTGTCGCGAGTATCGGCACTTCGCTGTCAAGCGCCTCGTTTACTGCTTCCCGAAAAATCGCCGAGCGGATTTCCATCGGGCCGATTTCATCGATCACCACGATCCGCTGGCGGCGCGCTGCTTCACGAACCGATTCGACGCCGACGGCTTCCAGGGCGGAGAGATCAAGCCCGTATTTTCCAACGCGCTCAGGCGTTTTGAAATCGACGTGAGCAAATACAGCCTCGTTACCATCGAGCGTCACGATCTTGAATCCAACGCGCGCGCCGTATTGACGCATCTCTTCAGTGTAAAAACCACCAGCGCGTCTCGCGAGATTATTTACAACACGCTTGATCAGTGTCGTCTTGCCGCAGCCGGGGCGACCGGTGAGCAGAACTTTTCCGGTCACAGCGCGCGCCTCTGACAGTGCGGACAAAACCATGCGGTGCGGCCGCCGATCTTTGATGATTTCAATCCGCGCCCGCAGCGCGGACACTTGCCGCCTTTGCCGCGCTGTGGCAACAGCCATGACTGCGGCATGCGATCGACATCGGCTTGATACTCGATTGCCTTTTCCAGCACGTGGCGCATTGCGGCGAACAAACGATTTATGTGTTTGTTGCCAAGACGCGTGATCTGCGTGGCCGGATGAATACGAGCGTGGAAAAGAATTTCGTCGGTGTAAATGTTGCCGATGCCTGCGATCAATCGCTGGTTCATCAAGATCGATTTCACGGCGCCACGATGTCTCGCCAGCTTCTCCTTGAATTCCGCAAGATCGATATCGAGCGCATCTGGCCCTAGCGCGCGCTTTTTCAGGAACTCATCGACCTCATTGACCAGTCCGACCTCGCCGAACTTGCGTTGATCGTCAAAGGCTAGCCGGTAATCTTTTGCGAAAACAAACAGGACCCGCGTGTGCGGCGGCGCTTTCTCTTCGCCTTTGAAGTAACGCAGAAAGCCGGACATGCCGAAATGCAAACGCAGCCATACATTGCTGTCCGCGCGCACAAACAGATGTTTTCCATGGCGCCGGGTGGATTCGAAACTTCGTCCTTTCAGTCTGCGCGCAAGCTCACGCCCGGAGACGCCTTTGAGCACATACGCGTTGCGTACATCGACATCGTCGATGCGCTGATGCAGCGACGTGGCGTCGAAGTATCGCCTGAAGCTCTCGACATCGGGCAACTCTGGCATCGGCGTTCCATACAATTAATTCGGAGCTGTCTCATGAACAATGTGCGAGGTCGTGTTCGATTTTGGATATTGAAGCGTGGAATTCGGAGCGTACTGAAGTTTATGTCGGCGCAATCCATCGAGAGTTTCGTCAGGCTGTTGCAAAACTCGCCATCCGGCGCGGTGTTTAATCCGTGGTGGCAAGTCGATGAGCAAAACGACATTGGGCGCAACGCACCGGCCATACGGCGGAACCAGCTACAAAGCTATTTGGGAAAGCGCCTTCGCAAGGCAAACTTTGCAGTCATCGGCGAAGCGGTTGGTTATCGCGGCGGTCATTTCAGCGGAATCCCCATGACTTCCGAGCGGTTGCTGCTCGGGAGAAGCAAGAAAGTCCGGCTGAAATCCAACGATTTCTTCTCCGACATTAATCCGCGGCGCACGAGCAAGCCCGAGAAATGTCCGGACGGATTTTCCGAGCCGACTGCAACGATTGTATGGGGCACGCTCCTGCGGCTTGGCCTGAAGCCAGCACAATTCGTCGTGTGGAATGCATTTCCATGGCACTCGTTCGATTCGCGCCGTGGCATGTTAAGCAATCGAATGCCTAACAAGTCCGAGCGAGCTGCCGGCCTGCCGGTGCTCAAAGCTTTTCTTGAATTATTTCCATGCGATCAAGTCGTCGCGCTGGGAAAAATCGCTGCCGCGCAGCTCGAACAACTCGACGTGAACGCACACTGCGTCCGCCATCCAGCGTCCGGCGGCGCCAAACTTTTTCGTCAGCAAATGGCTGCCGTTGTGAAGAAGGTTACTCAGCAACTGTGACTGCAGCATGAAAATGACAAAACTGCGGCGTGAGTGCGGGTGAACGGAACCGAATTAGCCAAGCGAGAAATGAATGAACAATGAGCTATCGAACTCTGCGCAGTACCAGCTCCTGCCAGCCGACTGCGTTACAAGAACGAAAACATCATTCCAAACCGATTCAGCCGTCCGTCGAAGAAACCGCGTACTGCCGCGGCGGTGGCGGTTTCACCGCGACAACGCAAGTTCCCGCAGAATTTCAACGGCCAGACGTGCTGCGTCCTCCAGTTCTTCTCTAGTCTGCCAGTCCAAGGTGGAATGGAAGATCACATTGCGCATCACGTCCTCAACCTTGGCCGCTTTTGTGTTACCACAGCCAGTCGCCTGCCTGATAATTTCACGATAACTTGACATGCCATTCCTTTCCGATGAGTTGAATCGCACCTCTTCTGCGCAAGAAAACTTGTGCGGTCCTCACGGTATGCTTCCATTTCTTGCCGAAGTGCTGCCCATTGATAACCAAGTCCTTGGTATCATCGCAAAGTTCCGGCAGCAGCGCCTTCAAGTTGCGGTGAAGCTCCGGTGTGCTCATTGGCCGTATGCTAAGAAGGTAAAGAATGGCGTCAGCAAACAAGCCATGTGCTGATCGCGTGCCCACTTGGGCGCGCAAGAATTCTCGGTCGGCGTGCCTTAGCGTTGCGTTGAATTTTCGGCGAAGCTTCTTCTCCGTCGATCTCTCGATCTTTTCGAACTCAAGTCGCAGTTCGTCGGAAACCTTTTCCAATTCTCCGATCGTGTACGCAGTCAGGCGGTTACCGAGCGCTGCATATCGCTGTAAATCGTCGCGGACTTTGCGAATAGTGGTCGAATCGGTTAGTCCAATGCCATATTCAAGGTTCAGATCGAGACCGGACGGCGTTAGATTAGCTGATGTAACCATCGCACACGTCTCATCAGCGATATAAACTTTCGCGTGAAGACGAGGAAGGTTAACGATCTCACATCGATTCAATCCGGTATGGAGAACGCGCAGTGCGGCGACATCTAAGGAGCCACTAAGCACATTCGCGCTGCGGACATCGGTGATTACTCTGACTTCAACATCCTTGTCATGCCCATTTCTCACCAGGCGATCACATAGCCATTCGGCTTCGCTCGTCTTGATATACGGACTCGCGACCAACAAGTAGTTCGTCGCCTTATCCAAAAGTTTTGCCAAGTGACTTCGAAAGGGACTCGATTGAACCGTAAACACGCAAACAGTTCCGAATTCTACGGCGACGAAGAGAATTCCTGCGCCAGATGAAAACCGAATTCACGACAAAGCGAAATCAAGAGCTCGTAATGGTAAAGACTTCGCGTCGGCTGGCCCGACACCCAAGCGCCGCCGATATCGATGACGAGCGATCCATGAGGCTTTAGAGCTTTTCGAAACGCCTCGCCAAACGGTTTGAACCACTCGACGTAGTTGTGCGCGTCGACATTCCCGTAGTTTCTTTCGAACGAGTCCGAAGGGCGGACTGGTCATAATCAAATCGACGGAATGATCTTCGATCCTCTCGCGAAACAATTTCAACGAATCTCCGCGATAGATTTTGCCTAACTGGGTCGAATGAAATTTGCGGAGTCGCGAGTCAGCAGACGTTTTCGCTTCGGTCACTTCGGCTGCATAATTAACAGAGGCCGGCGCTTGGCGCGAGCGAAGTTTTTCGCTTCGCAGTCGCGCATGGCGCTGGAAATTCCAGCCTATCGGCTTGGCGTGATCAATGCGCGACGCCTTCGCCTACTCCTGCTTGCTTTTCGGATATCCGCCGCAGGATTGCTTTCACAGTGTCAGGGACCGACATGGTTGTTGAAACTCTGATCAAATCAGACGCGAGCTCCGATGGTAGCTCGTAAGCAGCGCTCAGTTTTTCAAAATCTTCCAGCCGTGCATCTGAGATTTCGCCTGTAATTCGATCTCGCTCCTTCAACCTTTTCTCGATCGTGCCACGATCGGTTTGAAGTTCGATCACCTGCAACCGAACTTTCGCCTTCGCACATGTTTCGCGCAAAAAATCGCGGTTTGCACGGCTCGAAAAGGTCGCGTCGAGTATGAGGCTGCTGTGAGTTGTGAGCGCCGCGAGTCCGTTTTCCATCAGCTTCTTGTAGGTCTGTTCAGTCATTTGCGACGAGTAAACTTCGTCGCGGCGTTCGTGGGGAGTTCGTTCCGTCAGCGGAATGCCAGCGAGGCTTTTGCGAATTTTGTCTGAGGAAAAGACGGGCCAGTCCAACTCGCTCGCTAGTTTCTGCGCGACGGTGGTCTTGCCCGTACCGACCCGGCCCATGACGACCAGAACCAAAGGCTCGGAGCTGGCTACTGCATAGCGCAGTGCGAGGAGAAAGTACCGAGCCGCTCGTTTTTCGTGCGCCCGAGGATCTACCGTTTCTTTCTCCGTCGCTTGAATGCTTTCCACTTTTCCGCGTACGAATGCGCGATAGCACTTGTAGAAATTCGTGACCTTCAGCATTCCACCGTCTTGAAATTCGCGCGCTGCGTTTCGGAGAAGCGGGTTTCCCAGGTCGCTCCTGCCTTCGAAATCGAAATCCATCGCCAGAAACGCGACATCGTTTGCGATGTCGATAAAGCGAAAGCGGTCGTTGAACTCGATGCAGTCGAAGATGGTAATCGCTTCAGGCGTGAGATGGATGTGGTCGAGATGTAAATCGCCGTGGCAATCGAGAATCCGATGCTCCTTAATCCGTTCAAGAAATAGTTCTTCATTCCCGGCGTAGAACTGGTTCGTGAAATGGCGAATCGTTTCGAAAGCCACCGGCGAAATGGTGCGGCCTATGAATGGTTCAACTTGCACGAAATTCTCGTCGGTGCTGATCTTGAGTTTCTCCGGCGTCCCCCATACTTCAATCTCCGGATCCGGCTTCTCCGACTCGTAAAACCGATGGAGACAGCAAATCACCCGTTTGATTTCCTTTTCCCCTACCAAACCTTTCGCGAGCAGTTGACTCAAGAACCAGCCGCTTTGCAGTTGTCGCATCTTGACGCTGTACTCGGCGATTTCTCCTTCTGCATTGAAGGAAAAACCGGAAGCGCTCTCGTAAATAGGAACCACTCCCAGGTAGATGTCCGGACAGAGCCTGCGATTCAGGTCAAGCTCGCGCTGGCAAAAGTGACGGCGCTTTTCCAGCGTGCTGAAATCAAGAAACCCGAGCTCCATCGGCTTCTTCACTTTGAAGACAAACGGCGACGCGATGAACACCCACGAGATGTGGGTTTGCATCAAACGCACTTCCGCCGGGCTGTGAGGATATGATTCGGGCGATTCGAGAAAAGCAATCAGCCGCTCTTGCGCGTCCGAGTCTGTTTGATCTTGCGCTTGCGGCGCGCCCGGCGGCGCTGCTCGCGAACACTTTCTGAGTCGCGCCCTACCGCTGGATGTCGATCTTTCGCGCGCTTGTCCGGAACTGGCCATGCGCAGTCGGACAGTCTACGACTTGGGTGGTTCGCTTTTCTTAAATGGAGCGAACAAGTCGATCGGAACGGGAAGAAAAGTCGTGGTGTTATGTTCGCTGGAAATCTCGCGCATGGTTTGGAGGAAACGCAGTTGCAGCGCAATCGGTTCCTTGCTCATCATCGCGGCGGCCTGCACCATTTTTTCCGCGGCTTGAAATTCGCCCTCGGCGTTGACGATCTTTGCGCGGCGTTCGCGCTCGGCTTCGGCTTGCTTGGCCATGGCGCGTTTCATCGTGTCGGGCAACGCCACATCCTTCACCTCGACCGCGGTGACTTTCACGCCCCATGGTTCGGTTTGCCGGTCGATGATCTCCTGCAACTTCAGGTTGATCGACTCGCGCTGCGAAAGCAGGTCGTCCAAGGGGGCCTGGCCGAGGACGCTGCGCAGCGTCGTCTGCGACATCAGCGAGGTGGCTTTGAGAAAGTTCTCCACTTTCACGACCGCGGCTTGTGGATCGATCACGCGAAAATAAACAACCGCATCGACCGTCACCGGCACGTTGTCACGCGTCATCACCTCCTGTCGCTCGACGCTGATGGTGACGACGCGCAAATCCATTCGCACCATTCGATCGACAATCGGGATGAGAAAAATCAGCCCCGGCCCTTTCGCGCCGAGTAATTTTCCCAGACGAAAAATCACGCCGCGCTCGTATTCGCGCAGGATGCGGATCGCCTGCGGCAGAATGATTACGGCAAGAATGATGAGGGGTATGGCCCAACTAATTAATTTCGGCAGTGCTTCGAGTAGTTGCATGGCTTTATGCTCCTTTTGTTTTCAGTTTTACAGTTAATCCCTGCACGGCGGCGATCTCTGCCGCTTCACCTTTTTCGATCGGCGTATCGCTGACCGCGTTCCAATATTCACCTTCGACGAAAACCCTGCCGCCGCGCGAATCGATTGGCGTCAATGCGGTCACCGTTTTTCCAATCAACGTTCCCGCTCCCACCTTCACCGGCAGGAGTTGCGCGCGCAGGCCTTTGCCGATGACAAAAATAAAGAACGCCGCAGTAATCAGCGTCGCCGGAATAATGTAGTTCAGCGATAAGCGAAAGAGTGGATCGGCGCGATTGAAGAGCATGAGCGAACCGATCAGAAATGCAATGATTCCGCCCACAGTCAACACACCGTGCGTGGTCGCGTAGACATCAAAGACGAAAAGCATGAGGGCGAACGCTATTAACACGAGTCCCGTCACGTTAACCGGCAGGATGGCCGCCAGATAGAGCGCGAGGACCAACGCAATCGCGCCGACAACGCCCGGAAGAATCGCGCCGGGCGTGGTTAGTTCGCCGATGATCCCGTAAATGGCGATGAGCATGAGAACGAACATCACCTCCGGCCGCCAGAGCTTCTGGAAGATGCGTTCCGAGGGCGACATCTTGATCTCCGCCACCTCAGCGTCCGCGGTCTTGAGCGTCTTCCCGTCGACCACGCGTCCATTCAATTGCTTTAGCAGCTCCTGTAAACTAGAAGCGATTAGATCGATGACTTTTAACTGGAGCGCTTTCTCCGCGGTGATCGACGCGCTCTCCTTTACGGCGGATTTTGCCCACTCGACATTGCGTTGCCGCTTGCCTGCGATCGTCTCCATGTAGCTCACGGAAAAATTCTCCAGCTTTTGCTTCATCGTCTGGTCGGTTTTTTCTTCTCCGCCGCTAGGAAAACCGCCTATGGAGACCGGGTGCGCCGCACCGATAGTTGTGGCTGGCGCCATCGCCGCGACGCTCGCGGCAATCGTGATGAAACAGCCGGCGCTGGTTGCGGTCGCGCCTGTCGGCGCGACATAAACCACGATCGGCACGGGAGACCCTAAAAAGCTTTGCACAATGTTCTGCGTCGAATCGAGCAACCCACCCGGCGTGTTGAGTTGAATGATGAGACACTGTGCATTCTGCGTCCGAGCCTCTTCGATGCTTCGCGAGATGTAACTCGCCGTGGCTGGACCAATCGCTCCGTCAATTTTAATGAACGAAACCTTCTCCGCTTCGACTGCGGCCGCACATAACAGCCAGAGAACCAAGCCCGTCAACGCCGTCTTCATCCCGGTTTCCCTCGAAAACAATGTAGTCTTCCTGCGCCAGACGCTTGTCCACAAACGTTGGCAGACCATAGAGATGACCAAAGGGCGGCATCGCTCCAATTGAGCAGTCGGGGAACAGCGACTTGAAGTCCTGTTCTTTAGCGAGCGAGGCAGCTTTACCAGTCGCCTTCCCTACCTTTTTGAGGTCGATTTGGTGATCCGCCGGAAGCACGGTCATTAGATGCTGCTCGCCAGATTTGACTATAACAACCTTCGCATGATGGCGGCCTTTGACGTGCTCGGCCTGAGCGATCCTTTGGGCGGTCACAGCCTCCGGATGATGCAGAATCTCGTAGCGAACCTTGTTATCATTCAAACAATCGATGAGCTGTTTTGGTATTTTCATAAACGACTCCAATGCAAACTATCACTTCCTGGGACGATCTCTACTTTCCGGAACCTGGTGGAAATGATGAAAGCGAGGCACGTGACGACTTCGGCTACGCTGAACAATTTTCACCGGCGAAATAGAGGCAGACACCGCCGCGAAGGCAGCGGCGCGCGAAAGACTTTTAGTATGGCTACATGTGAAGTTTGTGAAAACGAATATGACAAAGCCTTTGAGGTAGTTGTTGCCGGCAAGCACCACACCTTCGATAGCTTCGAGTGCGCAATCCACGCGCTGGCCCCCGTTTGCCCCCACTGCCAGTGCCGGATCGTCGGTCACGGTGTGGAGCAGGGGGGCAAAATCTTCTGCTGCGTCCATTGCGCGCGCAGCGGCGGACAGACGCAGCTAAAAGACCGCGTCTGAGCGCTACACGTGCCAGGAGCGAAGATTCAGCCGAAGCTTTGCCTTAAGCGGCTCGAAAGTTACTTTCGATGCCAGGCGAGCGTCACGTTTTTGATCCGCTCCTTGCAGGCATCCTTAACCAACGTGAACGCCAGGGTGTTTGGGCTGGTGCGGCTAAACTTGTAGACGCCCGGGCCGTGGCAGCCTTTCGCAGCGTTGCCACCTGTTTCCTGGATTGTGACAGTATCTCCGGCTGTTGTAATATTGCCCCAAATGTGGCGCTTCGGATTAACGACATCGAAGGTGTTGTCGGCTTTGATCGTCCAGACGGTGGCCAGAGAGTTAGTCCAAGTGCCGACCAGCGGCCCTTGCGCTGTAGGCGCATTCGTCGCGCACGCATTCAAGAGCAGGAGAAAAACGCCGGTCAAAAGAATTCGCAAAGAAGGTTGTGTTTTCATGCCTTTCATCCTGTCTGATAGCCACTGAAGGTCAAGCTCAGATCGCGGCGAAGGTAGCTTGTAAAGAGCTTCCAGCTTTAAATACAAAGCAGCGTGGGACAGCGACCGCACGATTTCTCCTCGACCGAAAAAGCTTCCAATTAGCTCAATTCTTTTTGGCATTCTCGCGGGCGTTGTTGGGGCGCGGCCGGACTTGGGCTGGTCCTTGCCCTGGGTTCAGTCCTGGCATCTGCGTTTTATGTCTCGGCGATGGAAGGTGAGGCCGGTTATTTTGCAGTCGCGATCGCGCTGATCGTTGCCTTGATTGTTACGCCAAGCTCGATTCTTCTCACGCTCTACTGGCGCGGCGTAAGAACGATTTGGCTCTTCGTTGGATTTATCACGGTATGTCTCTCGATCGTTGCCATCGCAGCCGCCGGGTTCGGACTTTGGTACATGCGGCAGCCGCATATCCTCAACGCGCATGGGCCGACGCCGTTGCTCGAATTTGAAGTCAAACCACCGGACGGCCGGTCCGTTGAAAGTCTAGCCGAGGTTGAGGCGGAACTTGATACCGACCGCAACGTCATGCCCGGGATACGACTGAAAAGGCGAGCGTGCGCGCCGGCTATGTCGAAGTTTATTACCGCACGTCGCAACGTCTCTTTGTGTTAAAATTTCCTGATCACGAGGACCGGATTTTCCGACTTAGTCTGCCGGCCAATCCGATGAAGGCGAAATATCGTGCCTGGTCCGATTGGAAGAAACCGGACTTTGTGGCGAAGGCTGGCGAGCAACCTTCCCGCCCCTCTGGCGCAAGCGACTATCAGATTCGCTACAAGGTGGACTATCAGGATCAATAAATCGCAGCGGTGCGGTTTACGTGTGCCGGACCGCTGGTAAGTTTGATTATGTCGATCTCCGAGGAACAGGTGAAGAACGCCTTGAAGTCAGTGAGATATCCCGGCTTCACTCGCGATATCGTTTCGTTTGGCCTGGTCAAGTCGGTCAACATCGACAATGGCGAAGTCAAAGTGCAGCTGGCGCTGGCGACGAACGACCCGAATGTTCCAGCGACAATTAAAAACGATGCAGAAAAAGCAGTGCAAACCATTGACGGTGTTCGGAGCGCGAAAGTCTTAATCGACATCCAGGCGCCACCCGCGGGCGCGGGGACTGGCGTGGGCGCCACGCGAATTCCGGGAATCAGGCACGTCATTGCGGTGGCAAGCGGCAAAGGCGGTGTCGGCAAATCAACTGTTGCTGCCAATCTCGCGGTCGCGCTCGGGCAAACCGGCGCCCGTATCGGCTTGTGCGACTGCGACATTTACGGTCCGAGCATTTCGCTCATGTTCGGCACACGCGAACGGCCGACGGCAACGGAAGAAAACAAAATCATCCCGATCGAGCAATACGGATTGCGGCTCATGTCGATGGGATTTCTGCTCGACGACACTTCGCCGGCCATCTTGCGCGGGCCGATGGTCACACGTTACACCCAGCAATTCTTGCGGCAGGTCGAATGGGGTGAACTCGATTATCTGGTGCTCGATCTTCCGCCCGGTACCGGCGACATCCAGCTCACGATCGTGCAGACCGTCGCGCTTGCCGGAGCCATCATTGTAACCACACCTCAGGAGGTTGCGCTCATCGATGCCCGAAAGGCCGCAACGATGTTCGACAAAGTCAACGTACCGGTGCTCGGTCTGGTTGAGAACATGAGCTACTTCGTCTCTCCTTCCGATGGCAAACGCTACGATATCTTTGGAAGCGGCGGCGGCGAACGCGAAGCGAAACGGTTGCGCGTCCCGTTGCTTGGTCAAATCCCGATCGACATCGCCACGCGCGAAGCGGGCGATCGCGGAATACCGATTGCCGGCGAAGATCGACAATCACGGGTGACGGTCGAGTTCAAAAAGATTGCCGAAAATCTTCGTAAGACCTTGCCTTTGTGAGGCATCCGAAACCCTAAACGCGCACGACTCTAAATAAATTGTCAGGTCACCCCGTCGAATCCCGGTGATTCGATTGTGTTGACTATTGTAAATTTTATGAAAGAGAATCGAGAGATGCCGTCTTCAGAAGAGGACCAATCTCAGTTCGTTAAGAATTCTGTTTTTTACAAGGAATTCCTCGCAGAGCGCGCGGAAATCTTGAAACATAAGTGGATCGAGAGCGAAAAAGTCGGCAAGGACATCGGCTTCGAAAAGGCACTGCTCGATTGGATTATGAAGCATCGCTCCAATTGGCGGGAAAAGCGGATGCGCGAAGCCAAATCCGGAGTAAAATGAGCGACTGATCCATAATCGTATCCTTTAAAGCGATCCTGCGAGGTCGCCAAGGAAACGCATGAAACAAACAAAACAGAATTCATCTACCGCCGTCCCGATCATGGACGCGGAGGCGATTCGTCGCGCGCTTCAGCGGATTGCGCACGAAATAATCGAGCGCAACCCGCAGCTTGAAAAAGTCGTGCTCGCAGGAATTCCCACGCGCGGCGTAGAGATTGCGCGGCGCATCGCCGGTTTTATTCACCAGATCGAAAAGATCGACCTCGACACGGGCGTGATCGACGTGGCGATGCACCGCGACGATGTCGGAACGCGCCGTGAACTGCCAGTTGTGCGTGCGTCGAAGCTTCCAGTGCCACTGGAAGGACGCACTGTCATCATTGTCGATGACGTTCTCTACACTGGCCGCACCGTTCGTGCGGCCATGGACGCGGTCAATTCATTTGGACGGCCCGCTCGTATCCAATTCGCTACGCTGATTGATCGCGGCCATCGCGAGCTGCCGATTCGCGCCGATTACGTCGGCAAGAATTTGCCGACCTCAATGAATGAAAAGGTGCAGGTGCACATCGGTGGCGCCGGCCAGCGGGACAGCGTCGGCCTCATTAAACCCAAGACCAGCGAATGAGAGCTGCTGAATCAGTCACAACATCGTCCTCGCCTGATGCGGCGTTTGCCTTGCGCTGGAACCGCAAAGATCTGCTCGGCCTCCGCGAACTTTCGGCCGAGGAAATCAATTTCATTCTCGATACCGCCGACGCATTCAAACAAGTCGGCACACGCGAGATCAAGAAGGTCCCGGCGCTGCGCGGCAAAACGCTGGTAAACTTCTTTATCGAGCCGAGCACGCGTACCCGAACATCGTTTGAGTTGGCCGCGTTTCGCTTGAGCGCCGATGTGATTAACATCTCGGCGAGTACGTCCAGCCTGACCAAGGGCGAAACGCTTAAAGACACCGCGCGCAATCTCGAGGCGCTGCACGCCGATATTCTTGTG
>QHNJ01000090.1 GCA_003218395.1 Verrucomicrobiota bacterium | reverse complement strand
GTGAAAGATTCCTTGTCGGATCCGAACTAACGTTATTTGCGCAGCAAAAACAGACCGGCGATGGCGAGCACAACGCCGATAAGTCGCTGCCACGAAGGCGATTCATGAAAAAACAGAATCCCGGCGATCGCCATGATCGCTGCGCCACCGGCCAGAATGCCGGGCACTGCGGAAAGCGGACCACCGCGTTGAAAGAGAAGAAAAAAGGCAATTGTTCCTGCACCCACGCAGACGCCGGTGAGAACAGAATAGAAAATTCCTTGCGCACTGGATTGCTGATTCCAACGGCTCGCCAACCAAAGAAACGCGAGGTAAACTAAGATCGACAATGCGGCCGTGGCTTCGACAACGAATCCGCCCAAGCCTTCGCCAATGCGGTTCGCCGCGAGCTTGGTAAAGATTTGATGCGCGCCGTAAAGAATAGCGGCGACGACTGCGTACCAGAACCACGCTGCCACGAAACAAGAATCTAGCTTATGAAATGGATCACTCGCGAGAAAATTAAAGTGGACCGCGTTGCTTGCCCGTGGCTTATCAAAAAGTTTGTGGACCCTGATGCGGAGTTTGTCTTTCTGCCACCCGACACAAAGTGAACTAAGATCGACAATGCGGCCGTGGCTTCGACAACGAATCCGCCCAAGCCTTCGCCAATGCGGTTCGCCGCGAGCTTGGTAAAGATTTGATGCGCGCCGTAAAGAATAGCGGCGACGACTGCGTACCAGAACCACGCTGCCACGAAACAAGAATCTAGCTTATGAAATGGATCACTCGCGAGAAAATTAAAGTGGACCGCGTTGCTTGCCCGTGGCTTATCAAAAAGTTTGTGGACCCTGATGCGGAGTTTGTCTTTCTGCCACCCGACACAAAGTGGGACAAGATCGACAACGGTGTCGTATTCGATGTGCCGAAGTGTGAGCTCGGTCATCACGGTGAAGACGTTTCGTTCAATTCAATCTTGAAAAAATACAGTCTCACCGATCCCGCGCTCATTTTGCTCGGCGAAATTGTGCGCGCAGCCGATTCCCATCCGAACGATCCACATGAAGCCGGCGAAGGTTTACGCTGGATCGCCAGTGGCTTCGGCGCGCTCGGTCTTAGCGATCATGAAATCCTCGAGCGCGAATTTGTCGTTTACGACGCGCTTTACGCAGAATGCAAACGCCGAGTCAGCAAAGCGTAAGCCTTGCGCGTCGGCTTACTGATTTTTTCGGGCTCAAACGCAATCTCGTCGTTCTGCTCGTCGCGATTTTTGTGATCGGCGCGGGCGAAGAACTTTGGATGCGTTTCGTGCCGAAGTACCTGCAAGCGGTCGGCGCGACTGTTTTTGTCATTGGTCTATATGATGCGCTGCGCACCTTGCTCGGGGCGATCTACGCTTATCCCGGCGGATTGCTCGTGGATGCTTGGGGACATCGCCGCGCATTTCTCGCATTTAATTTGATATCGATTCTCGGCTACGGGCTTGTCCTGCTCATTCCGCATTGGGGCGCAGTGATCGCGGGAATGTTTCTATTCCTTTCATGGACCTGCTTTTCCCTGCCTGCGACGTTTTCACTCGTCGGCGCCACGCTCGAAGCAAATCGCCACTCGATGGGCGTCGGTATTCAATCGGTGATCAAGCGGCTGCCGATCATGATCGCGCCAGTTTTCGGTGGGATGTTGATAGACCGCTTCGGAATCATCGGCGGCGTGCGCATCGCGCTCCTGCTCTCCATTTTTCTTTCGGCGCTCACCATTCTCGTGCAACGCCAATTGCGCGAGGAGCCGAAGCAAGAGGTTGCGGTCGACGAGCGGTGGGATTTTTGGCGAAGCTTGCGCGAATTCAACGCGCCAATGCGCCGGTTGCTCTTGAGCGACATCCTGATCCGCTTTTGTGAGCGAATCCCCTACGCCTGGGTCGTGATCTTCGCGATGGATTACATCGGTGTGAACGCGAAAGAGATTGGTGTACTCACCACCGTGGAGATGCTCGCAGCCACATTGTGCATCCTTCCCGCGTCGCATTACGCTGACCGACATGGCCGCGAGCCCTTCGTGATCGTGACCTTCATCATGTTCACGCTTTTTCCGGTAAGTTTGCTGATGTCGCGAAGTTTTTCCGCGCTTGTCATCGCGTTCATGATTCGCGGCTTTAAAGAATTCGGAGACACCTCACGCAAGGCGCTCATCATCGGATATTCCGACTCATACCGGCGCGGACAAATGGTTGGCGCGTACTATCTTGTCCGCGATCTAATCGTCAGCGCCGGTGCAATCCTGGGCGCTTATCTTTGGAAAGTGGGACCGGCGGCGAATTTTCTCGGCGCGGCAACCATGGGAGTTGTTGGAACAATTTTTTATGCGAAAGCGATCCGCCAGAGCCGGCAATCATTCTTGAATGATTTAAAAAACCAGTTGGAGATGCGCCGAAGACGCTGGAAATGAATTTGCCTAAATTGACGGCTAAACAGTGAAAGAGATGTCTCGACTTCGCTCCACATGACAATGATTCGAATCGCAGCGGCTCTCTGCTTTCTGGCGGTGGCGCTGGGGGCGTTTGGGGCCCATAGCCTAAGATCGACACTCGAACTACGCGGCATGATGGACGTCTGGAACAAAGCTGTGTTTTATCATTTCATTCACGCGATCGCGCTGCTCGTGCTTGCGCTTTACGGCACGGTCAATCGCGGTGCGTGGTGGCTGTTCTTTGCCGGCATTTTTCTGTTTAGCGGCAGTCTGTACCTTATGGCGCTGACGAATCTTCGCTGGCTAGGAGCCGTCACACCGTTCGGCGGCCTGTGTTTCCTAGTCGCCTGGGGATGGCTTATTATCGCGCCGCCGAAATAGAGCACTGTCAAGCGGAGTCGAGACCATCTCTCATTATTCATTAGCAGTAGGAGAGTCCTCGACTGCGCTGCGCTCCGCTCGGAATGACAAACAAGTGCTTGAAGGCCCTCGAAAGCTTGCGCGCCAACGCACGCGCCTTGTAACTGCGAGAGAACTTGTTTCAGGGAATTCCCTTCTGATATACTGAGGGCCTGATGTTTAACGCGTTGCCTGAAGCAGAGCGAGACGCGATCACGGTGATCGCGTTCATCGGCACGTTTTTTGTCGCGCTCGGGATCGGCCGCTTTTTAAAGAGGCGGGCAGGAGTGAGACTTGGTCTGCTGTTTCGGCTTTTCTGCCTGACGCTGGCGTTCTACGCGGCGCTCGCCGTTTACGGAGTCCATGCACCGTGGCGAAATCATGTCGGCGCAGCGGTGATCTTATTGAGCACGGCGTTCGTAGTCGCGCTCGTGAACCGGTACGTTTGGGATTTCTATTTCGAAAAGAAACGGGAAACACCAATTCCGCATTTTCTTCGTGAGATTGTCGGCGGTATCATTTTTTTGGTCGTACTTCTTTTTGTCCTGAGTTACGGCTATCATGCGCAAGCGCAATTAAACGGACTGCTCGCCGGCTCCGGGGTAGTCGCGATCATCGTCGGATTCGCCGGGCAGAATCTTTTTGCCGGGGTTATAGGCGGAATATCAATCCAGATTAACCGGCCTTATAAAGTTGGCGACTGGTTGCAAGTCGGCGAGCGCTTTGCCGAAGTAATGGAGATTAACTGGCGCTCGACGCGGCTGCGCACAAACGACGGCATTTATCTCGACATCCCGAACAACGAGATGGTCGGCCATGCGATCGTCAATCTTCACTATCCAACGGAAGTCCATGCGATGCGGATTCGCGTCGGCGTCGAGTATAAGAACCGACCCAATCGCGTGAAGGATGCGCTCTTTCGCGCAGCCTCCAGCGCAGACGGTGTCCTAGCGGAGCCAAAAGTAAAAGTCTTTCTGGTCGATTTCGCCGAGTTCGCTGTCATCTACGAGATCAAGTTCTACATGGGCAATCATTCAAGAATCAACGAGATCAACGACGCCGTCCGCACGAATGTTTGGTATGAACTGAAGCGCCAGGGCATCACAATCCCCTTCCCAATTCGCACATTGCACGTCGAGCGCCGAGCGGCACCGGCCGTGTATGAAGACTACGACGAGGCACGCGCGGTTCTGCGGGAGGAACCGCTCTTTGAGTGTTTGTCGGATGCCCAGATCGACAGTCTAGTTAAAGAGGCACATCTCAACTACTTCGGTCGTAGCGAGAATGTGATCAAGGAAGGTGCGGAGGGAGATTCCATGTTCGTTTTACTGCGAGGCGCCGCGCGGGTTTGGGTCTCAAAAAACGGAAGTTCAATTCCCGTCGCGACATTGAGCGCAGGCGATTGCTTCGGGGAAATGTCCCTTCTTACTGGTGAAAGCCGGACGGCAACGGTGCAGGCCGAGAGCGATTGTTACGTGCTGGAAATCGGCAAGCCGGCAATGGCGGAAGTGATCCGCGATTCGCCAGATTGTCTTGAGCGGCTGAGCGAGTTGCTGGCCAGGCGCAAATTGGAAAATGAGGGCGTCCTGAAAGAAGCAGCGTCACAGGCTCAGAACCAGAAAAAGGAGCGCGAATACACAGCGACCTTTCTGCACCGTCTGCGGACTTTTTTTGAGCTTTAGCGGGCTCTTAAAATATTCGCGCAAAACGCGTTGGCGTAGCCACAAATAACCAATTGCGAGTGGGGGAAAACCCACTAAAGTCCCCAACTTTCAGCCGGGATCACGCACAATGATTTTATTTGGCCTAACTATTCTGAATTCAGGCGTGCCGTTGTCGATGTTATGTGCCGTTATCGGACTGGCATTCGCTTTTTTTTTGATCCTTGCCATCATGCGCCACTCATCCGGCAACGAAAGAATGCGAGAGATCTCGGCCGCCGTTCAGGAAGGCGCAAAAGCTTATTTAAATCGGCAAGTCAAGACGATCAGCGTGATCGCAGTGGCCATTTTCATTTTGCTCTTCATTTTTAAAGATCATCCAACGGCGATTGGATTCGTAATTGGGGCGTTCTGTTCGCTCGCGGCCGGTTTTATCGGGATGCGTGTCGCCGTGCTGGCAAATGTCCGCACAGCGCAGGCCGCGAGTATCGCGCGGCTCAATGCATTGCGCATGGGATTCAACGGTGGCGCGGTAACCGGTTTGCTCGTGGTGGGACTTGCGTTGTTGTCGGTGTCGATCTTTTACACCATCGCGGCGAAGATGATCGGAAGTGATGCGGCAATACGCAGCCTGGTAGGGCTCGCGTTGGGCGGGAGTCTCATCAGCGTGTTTGCACGACTCGGCGGTGGTATTTACACAAAAGCGGCCGACGTCGGCGCCGATCTCGTAGGCAAAATTGAGAGTGGTCTTGAGGAAGATGATCCGCGGAATCCGGCAGTGATCGCCGATAACGTGGGCGATAACGTGGGCGATTGCGCCGGCATGGCCGCGGACGTGTTCGAAACTTATGCTGTCAGTTTAATCGGCGCGATTTTAGTTGGCGTGCTGACGCTCGCCGGAAATCCATCGGCTATCGTTTATCCGTTCGTGCTCGGCGGCATTTCCGTCCTTGGTGCGATCTGCGGGGTTTTGTTTGTAAATGTCGCACGCGGCAAACCCGCACGAGTATTGATGGGCGCAGTACTGACAAACGCTTTGATCTCCGCGATTCTATTTTGGCCTGTCACGCATCGACTGTTTCCAGCAGGTCTAACAATCGCCGGCACATTGCGCTCGCCGGCGCAGCTTTATTTTGCGTCGTTGGTCGGCCTGATTATGACCCCTGTCATCGTCGCGCTGACAAACTATTACACCTCATCGCACCACGGGCCGGTGCAAAAAATTGCGCATGCGTCCGAGACGGGGCATGCCACGAACATCATCGCCGGGCTCGCGGCCGGAGAACATGCTACGGCGCTGCCGGTCCTGTGCATTGGCGCTGCGATCCTGGTCACTTTCCATCTCGCCGGTCTTTACGGAATCGCGATTGCAGTGATGTCCATGTTGTCCATGGCTGGCATCATCATCTCGCTCGATTCATTCGGCCCGATCACTGATAACGCGGGCGGCGTGGCAGTGATGAGCAATTTGCCCAAGGAAGTTCGTGCCGTCACCGACGAACTGGATGCGGTCGGCAACACAATGAAAGCCGTCACCAAAGGTTACGCGATCGCTTCGGCAGGACTGGCGGCGCTGGTTTTGTTTGGTTCTTACGTAGAAGAGCTGAGCCAACACGTCACCGCGCGTGGCGACGTTTTTTCCTATCAATTCTCGCTCAAAGAACCAAAAGTGATCATCGGACTTTTCATCGGTGGATTGCTGCCGTTCATTTTCACCGCATTCAGCATGGACGCCGTAGGCAAAGCGGCTGGCGCGGTCGTGCGCGAGGTGCGCAGGCAATTGCAAGCGAAGCCCGGAATTTTGACCGGTCAGGACAGGCCGGAATACGGAACGTGCGTGGACATCGTGACGAAAGCTGCGTTGCGGGAAATGATCGTTCCTGCGTTATTGCCATTGGTTGCAGTCATTGCGGTCGCGGTCGTCAAGCCGCTCGGCGCTGTCGTGCTCGGTGGCCTGTTGGTCGGGACAATCGTAACCGGATTGTTTATTGCCATCGCAATGACTTCTGGTGGCGCCGCGTGGGATAACGCGAAAAAATTCATCGAAGAAGGAAATCTCGGTGGCAAAGGCTCCTTTGCGCATGCCGCGGCGGTAACGGGCGACACCGTGGGCGATCCCTACAAAGACACTGCGGGGCCCGCGATTAATCCGATGATCAAAGTCGTCAACATCCTGGCGATCTTGATAATTCCGATTTTCTTTTAACAAAAGTTGCGCAACTGTGTCGGAAAAAGAACTGGTGCTCTTGATTTAGGTCTGCTTTAAACGAAGAGTGTCAATCAGCGTCCCCCCAATGCCTCGTGTCTTGATCATTGAAGACGACGCCGAAAGCCGGCACGTGATCGCAGATCTTTTCACTCGCGAAGATTGGAAGGTCCTGGAAGCGAATGATGGTGATGTCGGGCTGGAGTTGGCGTTGCGCAATCGACCGGAGCTTATTCTGTGCGATTTGTTAATGCCAAAATCCAATGGCTTTCAGGTTTGCCGCGCCATTCGCGAGCAACTGCAACCAACGAAGATCATCGTTGTCTCAGGCCGCGACTACGGGGTCGATCGAACCAGCGCCCTCCAAGCGGGCGCCGATGAATATTTGCTCAAGCCAGTGACATGGGAACTGCTCTCCCACACGATCGATCGGCTCCTTCCTGAAATCCCACGCCGTCCCAGACCAAAAGCTGCGCCGGAACGTGAGTCGGTTCCTGCGCGAATAAGGCTGTGGGGCGTTCGCGGCTCAATTCCGGTTCCTGGAAAGAGCACGGTCCGTTACGGCGGAAACACCAGTTGCGTTGAGGTGCGCGCCGATGGTGAGATCATCGTTCTCGATGCTGGCAGCGGGATTCGCCTGCTCGGCCTTGCTTTGGATAAAGAATTCGGGCCTCGCTCGATGAAGTTAACTCTTTTGATCTCACACACTCACTGGGACCATATCCAGGGACTCCCGTTTTTTTCTCCCACTTACAATCAGAAAAACCTCATCCGCGTTTTGGGTTACGAAGGAGCTCGCGCTGGTTTGGCAAAGATCCTGGCCAGCCAAATGGAGACGCCGTTTTTTCCCGTCAGTTTACGCGAACTCCCGAGTCACCTGGCGATTGAGGAGCTGAAGGAGATGGAGTTTCAAATCGGGAAAGTCGAGGTCCGTTCCAAGTTTGCAAATCATCCGGGCATTTGCGCGGGTTACCGTCTTTTTACAAGCTCGGGATCGATCGCCTACTTTCCCGACAATGAGCCTTACGAGCCACTCAAGCTGCAATTGGCCTCGCGCGATGGAATCAGCGAGGACGAAGCACGCGATTTTGCCACAACCGAGCGCACAAAGATGGTCGAGTTTATTCAAGGCTGCGACCTGGCGATCCTGGATACGCAATATACCGACGAGGAGTACACGAAGCACATCGGTTGGGGCCATAGCTCGCTCAGGAGCGTGGTTTCCCTCGGGCTCGACGCAAATGTGAGCAAGCTGCTCCTATTCCATCACGATCCGAATCATGATGACGAAATGATCGATAAAATGGTGGAACGCGCTCGCGCACTGGTCGCAGAAAGCGGGAAGCCTTTGGAAGTGGAGGCGGCTCGAGAAGGCGCTGAGATCCTGCTCGGCGCAAAAACCGCAGCCGCTTAAATCACGCGCGAGCGCCACTGCACTCAACTTGCAGTGGGGCAAATCGGTTCTAGTTTTTTCGCTCGTTGCCTCGTGGTGTAATGGTAGCACAAGAGATTCTGGATCTCTTTGTCTAGGTTCGAGTCCTAGCGAGGCAGCCAATCAAAAGTCAGGACAGACTTCACTCGTAGCAGTCAGAACGACCGCCCGGCATGGCCGTTTTTTGGCGTTCAGTACGCCCTGTGGAGTTTAATGGACGCTACCACGGCTCAAGAACAGCGGCTGGGGCTTCCAAGCGTTTTAACGGCCTCGTACGTGACAACTTTTTCATCGCGACGGGGCGCGAGGAGATCATTCCGCTTTTGAAAATGCCCGAATAATTCGGTACAATTCGGTTAAACCTATATGACCGCTGATGGAAAGGCATATCTCGGCACAATTTTGATCAGCGTGCTCTTGATTTTGGTAGGCATCGGATTCATAAGCGAAGGACCCAAGCACATACCAGCGTTCGCCGCTTACGCGGCTGGCGCTATTTTGATTCTGCTACCGATTCTCTCAATCATCTGGCTGGTGCGGAACCGTTGAGCGATTCGGCGAGCATGTCCATCGCGGTTGAGAAGCAGCGCGTACACTTTCGGTGTTTATTTGTCGGCGTATATGTTTATCAGCATCGTTGGTCTCTTCTCCGGATTTTTCTTTTCGCGCCACCTCCTGATCGCAATTGTGGTCGCATTCACTGCTGGGAACGATGCCGCTTTTTATCCAGTAGGGTCGTACCATACATCCCACCAATCCTGGTCTGCCTGGAGCCTTCGATAAACCACTTACGCCGGCTAAATTATTTTCATACTATCCGATGGTTTATTGACGAGACACATTTACGAGATTCGCCCGCGCAAAAACAAACGCGGCGTTGATCTAATTTCCAATGTGCTGCCATTCGGTCGTTTGTGGTATGGCGAGCCAAACGCAATCAGCAATGCAATTGGCTACCAAAATTTTACAGCCGCTCAATGATGCCGTGATTCACGTTTACGATGAAGCTGGCAACGTGATCAAGACGCACAAGCATACTGGCGAGTTCGGGGAGCTCTAAGAAATTGCCTCGACCTATCGGGTGAGCGTATCGACTACAGTGTGCACCGCTCTTCTTGTGCCCTTCACAACGCTGTGCCCAACATTCTTGGCTGTCACCGCAGTGCTCTTCGCCACGTTGGCTGCCGTGTGGACGGGGCCAGCCTGCACGCCGCCAATGGAGACGGCGACAGCGAGAATGATCGAAAAGAACGCTCTCATGGTACTAAAGTATTCGTTGCCGCCAGCCCGCATGCGCTTGTCTGATTGTTCGTCGCGGGTGGATCGCCGATTCAAGCTCGACAATCGCAGTCAACGTTTCATCGGCGCGCACAACGAAACGATTTCCGACGCCGTGACGTGCATCAGCGATAAAGATCGCTCGCCCGTTGGAATCCACTGTTGAAACGCAGCCCCAACTCCAATCGGCTTTGCTGAGATTATCAGCGATTGTTTCCCAGTACTTCATGCGAGGAGCGTGGAGCTACTGATGATTTCACCCCGATTCAAGGGAGGATTTTTGCGACAACGTCCCACCGGCAATGAGAACTTGGCCACACCTTCAGGCCGATTCGGTCTCCCAAATCCCCGGTCAGCACGTGCAATGCAGGATGGCGTACGCCTGGCCCTTCTTCACTTCCTCTAGCACCTGACAGACTTCCGATGTGGGCGCCGCAATGACCTCGATACCGCGCCGTTTCGCCTCCGCTAGGACTTCGTCCATTACCGGCAGCGCGCCATGGGCGCCGGTCCCGACAATGAGCCGCTTGCCTCCCCAGGGAATTTCTTCCCCGGCCGAAAGCGGCGTGTGGCCGAATTTTTCGCGGAATTCCTTGGAAGGTCCTTTCTTCCGTTTCCGCACTTTGCCGCCGTCGATCACCACATCATGCGTGTAGCGCTTTCCCTCGACCTCGATCTCACCAAACTTGACCAGTCGTGCTTTCATACCTCAATATTCTGCTGGCTCGAGCTTCAAGGCAAGAGACAGGGATTCTAAGACTTCGCGGAGCGCTCATACCATCGCGCATTGGTCGGAGTTTAATCGCGGTGGGCACTTCGCCGCGCTGGAAGCGCCAGACCTATTCGTTGGGGACAACTCGTGTCTGTCTTTCTAGTTTGTTGTCTGTGTTTTCTTCGTTGTCATCGATGTGGTTGTGGATGGTCACACGATGCCGTGATTCGCGTTTACGATGAAGCAGGCAACGTAATCGAGACGCACGAGCACATTCGCGATTTCAAAGAGCGGTAAACAGTCTTGTTTCGCATCGGCTCACGCGGCCCAAGCCGGGCGGGAGCAAGCCGAAACTTGGCAAACAAAAAAATTGCCTTGCAGGAATTGCGAATAACAGTTAATAATTGTTAATAACTGGTCTTGCCCCCATGCACCCGGAAACCCTTATGGTAATTGGCCATCCGATCACCGAACACGTTCTCGTATCTGCGATCGTGGGCGGTTGTGCAGTAGTGTTCATTTTGCGGGCAATCAAGAGCGTCAAAGACCGCCGCGATAGCAATCGGATTTATGAAGTTCTCCGCCGGTGCGCTAAAGATGGGAAGTACACGTTTCGGAGCTCAGGAACGATTTCTGGAATAACAAACCTAACCCAATCCCGTATCTCAGACTTGTGCAGCAAGCACCCCAACATTGAACGTAAGGAACACGAGCGTCATATGTGGCGTGTCGTAAATTGAGAGCTCGGCACCGCGCCCTCCTCGGCTCGCTTCAAGGACGCAATCAAACCGATGGATAAAGCGAGCGAAGCGATCCTTGCACTAAAACCGGGTGACCTTCCGCTACAAGCAGAAGCTTGATCCCGAGGGCGTCCCGCAGTTTGGCCTCGTGGCCGAGGAAGTGGAAAAGGTGAACCCCGCTCTGGTGGCTCGTGACGCGCGGGGAAAGGTTTTTACCGTGCGCTATGAGTCGGTGAACGCGATGTTGCAACGAATTTCTTAAAGAGCACCGCAAGGTGGAGAAGTTAGAGGCAACCGTTGTGCAACAGCAAAAGGACTTCCAAGCGATCACTGCGGAACAGCAGCAGGAAATTAAAGCGCTTACCGCGAGCCTTAAAGAGCAGGCATCGCAAATCCAGAAGGTGAGCGCACAGCTCGAAGCGAGGAAATCTTCACCGCAAATCGTCCCCAACAACCAGTAAAGCTGTCGAAGCAACGTCCCGGCCTGCTGTCGGCCAATTCTGCTGAGCGCCGGACATACGGTGTGAAAATCGGCGATGCCGCAGCCCGCAACCGTGGCAGCGACTGATAATGCAATCAGTCGTGAAAATCGTGTTCATAATGCTGCACCGTAACTACATCAGCGACGACAACCGAGTGCGAGCACAAAACCAAGTGATCGACGAGACGCCCGAGCACGCGGGCGATTTCAAAGAGTGGTGAGCGGTTTGTTCGCATCAGGTCACGCACGCGATCAAACAGCTTTTCGGCTTGCTCTCGCCGGGACTCGTCGCTAAAACGTTGCTACGAAATAATTGGGGAGGCCGTTTGAGCATGAAAACACAAATCCCAAACATCAATGTAGTTCGATCCGCTTGGCGCCGAGTCAAAAAGGACATAAAGGACGCCATAATTCGTGACCTTAAGCCAGTAAAAGACGTCAAAGGTGGCGGCAGTGTTACGGGCGAATCCAAACCCACCACAGGCGGCACTGGCACTACGGGCACCACAGGCGACCACTAATAAGGATAAAGAGTCGCACCATCGTTCAATACGCGAAATCGTAATTCAAATTAGGACACTACGGATCTAATCTCCGATGTGCTCCCATTCGGTTCGCTGTGTATGCCGAGCCGAACGCAATCAGGTATGCAATCAACTACGCCAAGTTTTTCAGCCGTTCACATAACGCTGTGACCGTGTTTAGATGAAGCAGGCAATGTGATTGAGACACACGAGCACGCGGGCGATTTCAAACAGTGGTGAGTGGGACGAAACAAAAAGCCACTACACGGTGAAGCGTGACGGCTGATTGTGAAGAAGGCTACGCACTCGTGCTAGGGCACCTTTTTAAGGTCGGCATATAGCCACGTGGTTGGGGCGGTCCAGGCAACGATTGCACTGCTAAACAGCTCGGCTGACAACGAACCGACCAAGGACTGGATTAGAATTAGTGTATCCGCGTTGCACGGCAAAGTTGAACGCTAGCATAATCAATCGCCGGTAATGGTTCCGTGTGAATATCGAGACGTTGAGCGAGCGTAGCCAATCGTCGATCTGTGTGCTTGTGATGGTTCCGACCGGATCGCCATCGAATCTTTTGCCGAAAGTCGTCAGGTGAGATCGAAGATCGTCCAACGAAAAAGTCTGTCGCATCTTTTATTGTTTTGCCATAGGCGTTTAGCCTGTTCGTGCACTCTAGCAACATACGCGCAGATGCTTGAGCCTCTGTGTCTTGGATGGGATCACGTCGAAAATTAGGATTTTTAGTCCGGGCGAACTGGATCGCCTCTTCTTCCTTCTCAAAAACCTTTTGCTTGCGCTTTGCGGCCTCGCGGTACTTTACGACGAATTTCAGGTGCGGCTGGTTCGCCTCGCTACCCGGAATTTCGCTTTCTCCTATTGTGGGTGAAATTGGGGTCGTGCGTGGGATGACTTTATGCATAGACGGATTGCTTTTATTTGCCCCAGCGGGGTGTGACCAGGGCCGATCATGAAGTTCGGTGCGCAGAGTGTCAAGCCATTTCCGTAACAAATGCGTAACGAATCTGCGACCGCCCAAGCGCCAATTAGCGTTAGGATCGCTCCCCTGCTAGAGTGATTTCTCATATCGAAAGGAAAGGTATCTATCGATTCTTCGAGGGCCATTCGACTCGATAGACTGTAATTTTGTCTAATCTGCCGAGGCGGCGGCTTACCACTTTTATTCCAAGCCGCCTAGCTATCACGCGGACACCGTCCTCGCATCGTAGGGGCCATTCGGATGACTCTCCGATTTTCATTTTGGAGAGAGCTTCTCGAAGTTCGGCGTAAATCCCATATTTGATTTTGTGTCTTCCTCTAAATCCCCGCGTTGGAATTTGGGTTTTCAAGTGCAGACTAGATTTGCCAATACTGCACGTGCATCTAAATGCGGTTAGACATATTTGGGGACGCACAGCCGCTTGGATAAGGGCGACAAACTGGAGGGAAGTAGCTGACCGGCCTAGACACTGTGCGCTCCAAAATAACGTTTGTAATCAGTAGTCATGCCAAGTCTGCCGAAACCCCCTGAGTAATAAAAATGACCGCTGCATTGGTCATTGAACAAGAGGCTCTTAGGGAGCGTTTCTTTTGCGAAAATAGACAACTGCTATTGAAGCGCGTCGAACTCCCTGAGTCCATTGTAAGGCCGTGCCCGGCTCATTTTTAGTCCAACCACGCCCTACTTTTGTGCCACACGGCGACGTTTGTCTTATTGCATGGAGAAGATTTCTTACGATATTCGTAGATTTAAAGCTTGACCGTGCTCTCTACACCGCAATTGCCCAGGCAATAATGGAAGTCTAGGTTCGAGTCCTAGCGAGGTGGTTTTTTAAGGCAGACCAATGATCGCAAGTTCTCGTTGAGCCCCGCCCATTGGTGCTCATTTATCCGCCCACATGTTTATCAGCAACATTGGTCTCTTGACCGGATTTCTCTTTTCGCCCTATCTGCTGATCGCAACTTTGATCGTGTTGGCTGTTGGATTCGTTTTCCAGACCGCCTTATTCCAGATCCTCCTTCGCGCGAAGAAAGAAACCCTTACCCGATGGAGAGCGGCCATCCTACCTCTGCTCGGCCGGATGACATCGACACGTCCAACGGACGTTTATGAAATCCGCCCGCGCCGTGATAAACAGGGTGTCGATCTAATCAGCGATGCGCTGCCGTTTGGTCGCTTGTGGTATGGCGAACCGAACGCGATCGCGAATGCAATCGATTACGCAAAGTCATTGAACCGCTCACATGATACTGTGATTCACGTTTACGATGAAGCAGGCAACGTGATTGAGACGCACAAGGACACTGGCGACTTCAAGGAGTGGTAGTTTCATTTTCGATTTCTGATTTACGATTTTGGATTTTGACCTTGCCGACCCACTGGCCGCCCCGCGTACTATCCGGCAATATCCAGGCGCCGTTTACTGCATATCGGCCTGTGCGGCTCGCTTTTTTTGAAAAAAATCCTGCAAAATCGCTGCGCATTCATTCTGAAGCACGCCCGAGGTGATTTCGCAGCGGTGATTTAAGCTCGGCAGTTGCAGGAGGTTGATAACACTTCCGGCCGCGCCAGCGTGAGGGTCGGCGCAGCCGAAGATTAAGCGGCGAAGTCGTACGTGCACGATCGCGCCGGCACACATCGCGCATGGTTCCTTCGTCACGTAAAGGTTGCAATCAGTTAGGCGCCAATCTCCCACGCCAGCCTCGGCCTGCGTCAACGCCAGCATTTCCGCGTGCGCGGTTGCGTCTTTCAGCAACTCAATCTGATTGCAGGCGCGCGCGATGATTTTGCCCGCTCGAACCACAACTGCGCCAACCGGCACTTCGTCGGCTTCGTAAGCTTTTTGCGCTTGTCGCAGCGCTTCGCGCATGAAAGCTTCATCGCTTGGCAGATCAATCAGCATTTAAGGCACGTTACAATTGTTAAAAGGGTTACAAAATTACAAACGGGTATCCGCTGCAACGTTGTAACGTTTTAACTTTCGTTGACGGTGGCAACCGTCCGTAACTTGGGCAGAGGCCGCATACATCCGCGCAGACTTACGCCGGCGAACTTAATTGTATGCTAATGAAAAGACTATTCTGCATTGCCACCATGTTGTTTCTCTCGCTAGTCACGGGTGGCGCCACCGAACAGGGTGTCGTCGACCACTGCGCTGGGATCATCCGCGATTTTCGCCAGATGCCCGAAAAAGGAATTCCGAGAGACGTGCTACGACATTCTAAAGGGCTCGCGATCATGACTGTCGTCAAAGCTGGATTCATTTTTAGCGGCAAAGGCGGCCAAGGCGTCGTGATCGCTCGCACAGGTCATGGCTGGTCTGGGCCCTCATTTATTGCCACAGGCGGCGCAGGTTGGGGTCTTCAGATCGGCGCGCAAGTGACCGATTTCGTGATTGTCCTCAACAATGACGCTGCCGTGCGAGCATTCTCCCGTGGACGAACCGTAACGATCGGAGCGGATGTGAGCGCCGCAGCAGGACCAGTAGGCCGCACTGCGTCGGGCGCAGTCGCACCGACGGCTGCGGTTTACACTTACAGCAGGAGCAAGGGTCTTTTTGCCGGCGTGTCCTTGGAAGGCGCGGTGATTGGAACGCAAAGGGATTCGAATTTCCGCTACTACGGGCGGCCTGTCAGGGCCGATGAGATTCTGAGCGGGGTCACAGCTCCGCCACCCGGCGCTGCGCCGCTGCGTCGCGCGCTCGGTCACTGACATCGGCAATTCGAAAACCAAAAAGCAACTCTTCCAGCCCTCGTCCGGGTAGCGGCGCGTGCCCTCACGCGCAAATCTGCAGGAGGCATGCGGCTGAGGACAGCCGCCTCTACAGCAAAAACGGAGCGCTTGCCGAACAAATTTCTTCGGCATATTAGGGACTGCTCATGCACAACAACATCGAATCGCATTTGATCGAGAAGCGCGTTTTCAAACCACCGCAGGATTTCGCGAAGAAGTCACGGATCAAAAACCTCGATCAATATCGGCGGATGTATCGAGAGTCGATCAACCAGCCCGCTAAATTCTGGGCACGGGAAGCGAGTGAGTTGGTCTGGCGGGCGCCGTGGAAAAAAGTTCTGGAATGGAAAGCGCCGTTCGCAGAGTGGTTTGTCGGCGGCAAACTAAACATTTCAGAGAATTGTCTGGATCGGCACCTAACCGGTCCGCGCCGGAATAAAGCGGCGATTCTCTGGGAGGGCGAACCCGGTGACAAACGCACGCTGACCTACCAGCAATTGCATCACGAAGCTTGCCGCTTCGCGAATGTGTTGAAACGGAACAAGATCAAAAAGGGTGATCGCGTCATCATTTATCTCCCGAA
>QHNJ01000089.1 GCA_003218395.1 Verrucomicrobiota bacterium | reverse complement strand
TTTCATCCAGTTTATAAAGATCGGAAACAAGGCCTTCGGGTGACGATTGAGCAACCGATTTCGGCGTTTCGGCGGTCAATTGCTGGCTAGCCAACGCTATAAGAATCAGAGGCAGTATAAGGTTAAGTTTCATAATTTGTGCCTAACGAGAAAGAGCTGAGCCACCGCTGGCGGGTGCGAGCGCGGGCAAACATCGAGAACTGTTTCATAAAATCAAAACGTGGACTTCACAAGGGCCAGCGGTTGGCTCCAGCGATTGGTTAGATGCCCTGTTTCATTATTACGTCTTCAACCCTCTTATGCCTAGGGGAGATAATGTAACGAAATCCGTCAGCGGGTCGTAATCTACAAGGCATTTCTTATCCAACGGTTCGAGAACCGCCCGTTTAAACATGTGTGCGTTGCTGTACTTGGTCCAAAGAAACAGGTCTTCGACCAAAGCGCCCTGATCGATACTAGAATAAAGCAGAAGGAGAGTCTTATCTTTAAAAGATCCCTCACGTAATACGCGTTTCCGGCCGCCAATTTCCCATATGTCCGAAATCTGTCGCGTCGAGACCGAATCCACCAGATCCTGCGCTTCCTCAAGCGATAGGTTGTGAAACACTCGGATAAGTTCACAGACAACCCAATCGCATGCAGTCGATACGACTTGGGAATCTAGGCGATTTGCATCGACGTCTCCGCCGACATGGCCGATGCCGCGCTTGTTACGGAGCGTGTAAACGAATATCAGTGTTCGCGGTATCACAACGCGCAGGGACTCATTCCCGGTGGTTTTCGGCAGTCCGATCAACTTCGCGCACTCGTCCGTGAAATTTGGAGTCGCGCGGCCGAAGGGGACATGGACAGCGGTGAGATGATGCTGAAGGAACCGAAAAACGGACTCGCAGAACTTCCCCGCGCTCAGTCCGGAGGCGTCGTACTTCGCCTCGTTGTGGCGCGTCTTTAGATCCCGGTAGGTCTTAAGAATATGCTTCCGAAAATTGGAGGGGATCGACTTGAGGGCCTCATCAAGAATATCCTTGGGCTTTGGTGTACTCGTATTGGCCATCTTTGTTTTTTGACCGGGTGAGTTTGCCAGAACGGAGTAATCTCAGCAAAGTGGGAGAACATTCGTTAGCTTTGAGGCGATGCCCAAGGCGTTCGGAAGTGTGTTTTGTTATAGCCGAAATCGTTTGGGGCTTGCTGAAAAAGCCTTCATCAAGCAAACGCAGGATTACGCTGTGTGCGCCGCCGCCGGAAGCGCGAGAAGCGGGCTTAGGTCGAGGTTGTTTCGCCATCTCCTCCTGCGGCGGCTTTTCCTCTTTTTGCGCGTGGCGCTTGGCGGGTCGTTTTCATTTGCGATTTATTGGTGGGCCGCTTGGGAAGGTGAGCTGGCCCGCTAGCATGTCCAACACTTTCAGCTGGACGGCCTCAGACTTAAATTGGTTCAGAATCTCTGCGATTTCCTTAAGTTCGTTTTTGAATTCTTCGGATTGCATAATGGTGGCGGCGGTGAAGACCGACATCTAACGAGACACAAGATCAGCGACCGCGCCCGAGAGCGCGCTTGGCCGCAAGCTGGACGAACTAACTACACGAAAGCTACGCATCGGAGCGGGGCGCGGTTCGCTGCATCGCTTGGTTAGGCCTTGTCGTGCCTACGAAGCCATTCGTCGGGTGGTTCGCAAACCACGAGTTCGTAGAAGCCTTCTGGTCGCTGCATAATATCATCGCGATATTGTGCAATAAACGGGGCGAGACGCGAGACGCAGTGCGCGACAAAGAAAGTGCACAGCTCCTTTATCTCGGTCAACAAGCTTGGCGCAATATCGACAACAATGGCCGAATGGAAATGGAAATCGGATGGAACTCTTCTGATCAAAACAATGTTGGGCGTCGTTGAATGTTCTTTGTCTGGAACAGCATCCTTGTGACCGAAAACTTTGTCGCGTAATTTTAAAAGCATGCAATGCGTCGATGCGAGCTTGGTAGGCGGATCGATATCCTTCAGAGGAAGAACACGAATCTCTTTTGTGATCTGGGACTTAGTGAATGGTCATGCGTACGCGACCACGATGGAGCACATGAGCACCTGTGCGAGGGTCGCGGAGTTTGGTGGCAGAAGGCGTAAGGCGTCAATGGTGCCGTCGGCTTCGAGCAAGGAAGCGCGCGAATAGACGTGTAGCCAAACGTCGGTTAGCTCTGCGCGCGTGGGTCTCATAGGCCTAACTACGATTCGACGAAAGTTTGTTTCGCCTATTTCGGCTTTTACTCAGGAGGGGGTTCCGATAAAAAGAAAACATGAGTTCGTCATTATCAGGGCCGGCCGAAGCGAGCAAGCCGAAATTGCTGGATCAAATCCGGCAGTTGATGCGCTTGCGCCACTATAGCCTCCGGACCGAGGAAGCGTACGTCGGCTGGATTCGGCGCTACATTTTGTTTCACGGCAAGCGGCACCCGCGTGATCTCGCCGAAAGCGACATTGCCAGCTTCCATGGCAGTCCGTTTTTCCCGCTGAACGGCGATCCATTGATCCGCGCACGGGAATCGAACGCCGCCAACATGTAAATGAAAAGAATCTGCAGAACGCGGTGAAGGCCGCTGTGCGAAAAGCGCGCTTAAGCAAAGCGGCGAGCTGCCATACGTTTCGCCATAGTTTTGCCACGCATTTGCTGGAGAACGGCTACGATATCCGGACGGTACAGGAGTTGCTAGGACACAAGGACGTTTCCACAACAATGATTTACACTCACGTCCTAAACAAACCCGGCATCGGTGTGAAGAGTCCGCTGGATTGAAAGTTCGTGATCGCGAGCCCGCGCTCGACCAGCACGCGTGAGGCGCGCGCGCTACCCTACGCCGGAGCGCCGCCGAGGGCGCCGGGGAGAGGCGGTGTGACGTCTGGCGCGGCTACGACTTGCTTCGGCGGTTTTTCGGCCGGCATTTTTTTGTCCGGTGGCGGCGTAACGCCAGGCGGCGGATTAATCAGGCGGCCGTGGTCGACGATCTCTTTAAGTTGTGAGCCGTCGAGCGTTTCAAATTCCAGCAGTGCCTTTGCGATTGCCTCGAGCTTGTCGCGATTCGCAGTGAGCGTTTTCTTCGCCAATTGATATGAGTCGTCGAGGAGTTTTTTCACTTCCTGATCGATTTGTTCAGCCGTCGCTTCGCTGTAATCGCGGGCGCGAGAGATGTCGCGGCCGAGGAAAACATAATCTTCGTGGTCGCCATATTCGACCATGCCCATTTTCTCGCTCATGCCCCATTCGCAAACCATCCGGCGCGCAATTGCCGTAGCCATTTTGATGTCGCCACGCGCGCCGTTTGTGATGTCGCCAAAGATGATTTCCTCGGCAACGCGGCCGCCCATGCTGACGGCCAGACCGGCAAGCAACTCGTTTTTGCGGTTGGTGTATTTGTCTTCCTCCGGTAACCACATGGTCGATCCAAGCGATGGGCCGCGCGGAATGATCGTGACTTTGTGGAGCGGTTCGGTGTGTGGGAGAAGCTCGAGCAAGAGCGCGTGACCCGCTTCGTGGTAAGCGGTGTTTTGTTTTTCTTTTTCGCTGAGCGCGAGACTCCGGCGCTCCTTGCCCCAGCGAACTTTATCGCGTGCCTCTTCCAGTTCGGCCAGCATAATTCCTTTTAGTCCGCGTCGCGCAGCGAGCAATGCCGCTTCGTTGATCACGTTGGCGAGTTCCGCGCCGGAATAACCCGGTGTGCCGCGCGCGACCACCGCAAGATCGACGCCTTCTGCGAGTTTCACTTTCTTCGCATGGACGCGCAGAATTTCCTCGCGCCCTTTCACGTCGGGCAAATTGACGGTGATTTGGCGATCGAAGCGTCCTGGTCGCAGCAACGCCGGATCGAGAACATCGGGCCGGTTCGTGGCCGCGATGATGATTACGCCCTCCTGTGTATCGAAGCCGTCCATCTCGACGAGCAATGCATTCAACGTTTGCTCGCGCTCGTCGTGGCCACCGCCTACTCCGTGGCCGCGATGGCGCCCGACGGCGTCGATTTCGTCGATAAAAATGATACAGGGCGCCGATTTCTTTCCTTGCTCGAACATGTCGCGGACACGCGACGCACCCACGCCGACAAACATCTCGACAAAATCCGAGCCGCTGATCGAAAAGAACGGGACATCCGCTTCGCCTGCGATGGCGCGCGCCAGCAACGTTTTGCCCGTGCCGGGGGGCCCAACCATGAGAACGCCCTTTGGAATGCGGCCGCCGAGCTTCTGAAATTTTTTCGGGTCACGCAAAAATTCGACGAGCTCTTGCACTTCGTCTTTTGCTTCCTCGACTCCGGCGACATCGCGAAATGTGATCTTGTTTTTGTCCCGGGCGAGCATGCGGGCTTTCGATTTCCCGAAATTGAGCGCGCCTTTCCCTGCCATGCGGATTTGCTGGCGGAACAAAAAGTAAAGCACCAACAGGAAAAGAGCGATGGGCAGGAAACCGACTACGGTTTGCGCAAGCACATTTGACTCAGTCTTGATGGCCGGTTGAATTCCGGCTGCAGCGAGCTTTTCCTGCAAATTATTTGTGAAATTCAAATAGACCGTGGTTCGAAATGGGACCTGCTGGGCGGGGGAAGAACCCACTCCCTGCCGGATATACGCGCCGCGCAGGGTTTGCGTCGGCCGGCCATCTTCGACCACAAGCTGGAGCGGAGAATTTTTATCGGTGACGATCTGCTTGTTCTCCAGCAGCTCGAGAAACCGGTTGTAGGGGACGTCCTCGACCGGCTGCATTCCTCCCCGGTAAAAGAGCATTGCGAGCGCAATAAACCCAAAGGCGATCGCGATGAGAATGACCCCGCGCCAGTTAAAATTGGGTTCGCTCCCGCGGGATTTATTCTCCTTTTGCGAGTTGCGATCGGGTTGAGCCATAAACGAAGCGGAATCTTAAGAACGTAAAAACGTTAACATGAACGACTGGCAATGCAAAATGAGGCGGGCTTTTCTCTGGTTACGGCTGGTATTTTGCTGATGGCGATTGACGATCTGAAGTGGGCTGTTCGTGGGTTCGTCTGTATATCGTAGCCGCACATTGCGTCGCTCGTCGATTTCGGTAAAATTCCAATCCAAATATCGACATGACAGAGTTGGTCACATCAGTGGCAGATAAAATCGACCGGGCCGTGCAACGAGTGACCCCGTTTGCCTACCGGGTGCGACGGACCGGCCGCCGTTGGGTGCGCCGGGCGTTGCGCAAGCCTCGCAGTGTCTCAGAGGGGCCGAACCTGCTGCCATTGTTGATTCAAGTGCTGGCGAGTTTCACCAAAGCCGATGGTGTTTTGCTCGAGGAAGAGATCGACTCGAGCCTCGGTTTTCTACGTTACGATTATCCGGAGGCTGTTTACTCCGAGCTGCGACAGTTGTTCCGGCAGGCGCTTTACGAGCAGCAGGACCTCGCCGCCATGGGGCAAAAACTCGGCGCGCAACTGAGCACGGAGCGCAAGATCATGCTCGGCGTTCAACTTTACGACCTGATCTCCCAAGCTGGTTTGAAGAAGGAGCAGGTCGTCGCGTTCTATTCCTTCATGTCGCAGCTCGGCATGGCGGCGCAAGCGATCGACATCGTTTATCAACTCAACGCGTCGGAGGATTCCGATCCGTCGATTTACCAGCACGGCGCGTCACCGCTCGAATCGCTCGCTTTCGGCACGGACGGGAAGGCGGATGTGACCTTGAAGAGTCTCACCAGTAGCGATCGCCTGATGGCCTTCCGCTATCACGACCTCATATTGCTGAAAAATTATAGCGGCCAGAACGTGTCGGTCCGCGGAAGACCGCTGGTGCGCGGTGGATTCTGCCGAATTTATCCTGGGCAGCGCATTCTGGCAGGCGATCAGGTGCTCAGCTATCAAGAGCTAGCGCAATATTTCAACGCCAAAAAGAATGTTTCGCTTCCGCAGATTTTCATCCGCGTGAATAAAGACTCTGATGAAGTGGAGCTGGAGCGCTCCCGAACTCGCGAAAGCTCGCTCCGGGTCACTTTCGGGTTGAAGGTGCGCGTGAAAGCGTTGCGCGACGTCGATGCTGAGCTCAATGGACTGAAATTAAAGGCCGGCACGCAGGTCGGGGCGACCTTGGAAGATAAGATCATTTTCCACAACGACAGCGAGATGGATTTGATGGATCTGCGCCGGCGGGCTCGCGCATTAGGTGGCCGGTTTCAACTTAAGGCGTCCAAATCCGAATATTTAGTTTCGAATGACCCAAGCCGGCTGGAAGCGGGCGATATTCTGCTTTCCCCGGGTACGAGCGGCGACGTGTTGCTGAAGATTTTTTGCGATTACGACCAGCGAGTGGGCCTCTTGGAAGTAATTGAAGCCGACCGTCCGATCCTTGTGGGTGACACTTCCGTGCGCACGACTGCTCCGCTCAAAGACGGCGATACCATTCGAATCGACATCGGGCAATTTCTCCGGTGCAACTTCACGGAGCGTATCATCGAGGAAGAGCGCAATATCATTCGCACCCTCGAAGTGAACGAGGTCACGCATCGGTTTAGCAACGGGGAGGTCGGGCTCGAAGGAAATTCGTTTAGCGTTACTCGTGGCGAGCTCGTTTGCGTGATGGGCGCGAGCGGTTCGGGAAAAAGCACGCTCTTAAAAGTGCTGGCGGGACAACTTCAGCCTACCAGCGGCGAGGTCATCCTGAACGGACAATCGCTTTATCCGAACCTCGACGCGCTCAAGCGCTACATCAGTTATATGCCGCAGGAAGACGCCTTCGATGAGCACCTCACGATCGGCGAAAATCTGCTGTTTGCGGCTTCGATCCGTTCGCCCCATCTCTCGCGGCGCGACCGAACGCGGCGCCTGGACGCAAAACTAATCGAGCTTGGTTTGGGCGAGCGCCGCGATGCCGTGGTCGGCAGCCCAGAGAAGAAGCTCCTGAGCGGGGGCGAGCGTAAACGCCTCAACATCGGGCTCGATATGATCGGCATGTCGGACGTTTATCTTTTCGACGAACCAACGTCGGGCCTTTCCTCAAAGGATTCCGAGCATGTCATGGAGATCATCCGGGGGATGGCGCACAACAAGATCATCATTGTCACTATTCACCAGCCAAGTTCGAAGATCTTCCAGATGTTCCATAAAGCGATCCTGCTCGATAAGGGGGGACGGCTCGTTTTCTTTGGAACACCTTCAGACATGCTTCGCTATTTTGCCGAAGCGGAACACCAGCATCAATTCGGCGCCGAACTGGGTGCGTGTCCATCCTGTGGAACAACACGTCCTGAGTTCATTTTTGACGTGCTTGAGACACCGCTGCGGGATCTAAGCGGTGACGTTATTTACGAGGAAAACAGTCGCGGGCAGCTGGTCGCGGCTCGCCGTTACTCCCCCGAATTCTGGCGCGACAAGTACGAGGCGTTCCGGTTGATCCAGGATGTCAAGCAAGTTTCGCTGCGCAAAGAAGCGGCCGCGCCGCTTCCCGTCGCCCCAGTTGAGAAGAAGCGTCTGCCACTCAGGTGGCACGACGAATGGACGCAACTTCGCACGCTTTTGCGCCGCACATTCATAAGCAAACTGCGCAATCGCGCCAACCTTGTCATCACGATCGGTGTTTCTCCTGTGCTGGCGTTGCTCATCGCGACCCTCCTGCGCTATTCAGAAAGTGGCGGATACGATTTCGCGTCCGCATACCATATCCCGACATTTTTATTCCTCGGCCTGATTGTAGCGATGTTTCTTGGGCTGACCAACAGCGCCGATGATATCATCCGCGACCGAGCCGTGCTGCAACGCGAGCGCAATGTCAATGTTCGCCTGTCGTACTACGTAATTTCAAAAACGCTCACCCTTGGGGTATTTGCGCTGATTCAGTGCATCCTTTTTGTCCTGATCGGTAATTACGTCCTGCAAATCCGCGGGATGTTTTGGATTTACCTGGGAATCATGCTCATGACGGCAATGGGCGGCGTGTCGCTTGGTCTGCTTATCTCTTCGCTCGTCGCCGATCCGAAAACGGCGGCCAACATCGTCCCGCTGGTGTTGATTCCGCAGATCATCATGGGTGGGGCGCTCATCAAATACGAAGACATGAACCGGAACCTCGCTCTCCTCTACGCGCTCTCGCATTGGTTCACTGAGCATCCCAGCAAAGAGCAGGAAAAGAAAATGGGGAGCAAGCTTGAGGTGCCATTTGTCTGTCAATTCATCGCCATGCGCTGGTCGTACGAAGAGATGATTGTCGCGCAAGCCAAGCTCAATCCATTGACGCAGCGGCAGGACCGAACGCAGCGCGAAATCGACCGCATTGTGGCGAAGCGTGACCAGACTCCCATAGACAGGAAGCGGCTGGAGGATCTGAAGGAAACGCTCGCTTTGCTTTCCGGGCTGGAGGCAAAATCCCCCCACGCGCTGGATCATTATCTCGGGTTGGTTGATCAGATCCTGGATCGCAAGCGGCCATTCGACCGTGCCCTTTTCAAGAACGCGACTGGCCCGATTACAGCCGAGCAAATTTATGTTAATCAGAAGGTCTCCGATCTGATCTCAAACGCCGAGATGGAGCAAAGCGATTATCGTCGCGGCAATCGGCCGAACGTCTTCTTTGGCGCACAGAAACGTTATTTCGGGATTAAGGTCGGCGTGTTTGCTTTCAACACGACCGTTCTGATTATATCGACACTTGGATTACTCACACTGCTCCATTGGATCTTGCGAAAACAACTCGAGGTGCGAAGGAGCTAGATGAAAATCCGAAATCCGAAAACGCGCCTGATTGTTGCCGCAAGCGACACCGACCCAGATATGCTGTACGCGACAAGGTTTTGGGCGCCCGATGCATTCATTTTTCTCGAGCGAAACGGCAAGCGCACGCTCGTCTTAAGCGATTTGGAAATCGATCGAGGCCGCAAGCAGGCGAATGCAGACGAATTTGTCATGTTCAGTGAGCTCGAACGCGAAGTGCAGGGAAAATCAAAGAAGACGCCGTCCTATGAGAAAGTCCTCGCTCATTTTCTTCGAAAACGCGGTGTAAAATCGACAGTCGTTCCGGCCAATTTTCCGCTTCGCTACGCCGAGGAACTCGCCGCGAATAAAATCCGTGTTTGCGCGACGAACGGCTTTTTCTGGCCGGAACGCGAAGCGAAATCGAACAAGGAAATCGAGATGATGAGCCACGCCCTGCGAATTACCGAAGAAGGCCTCGAACGTGCGGTCGACATTTTGAAAAGATCCAAGCCTGGTGCTGGAAAGCGATTACGCTGGCGCGGCAAAACGCTGACCTCGGAAGTGCTGCGCGCCCAAATCGATTCGGCAATCTTGCGCGCCGGTGGAATCCCGACTGGAACAATTGTTGCCGGCGGCGATCAGGGGTGCGATCCGCACGAGCGCGGCTTTGGTCCGCTCTACGCGAACTCGCTGATCATTCTTGACGTTTTTCCGCGCGACGCGAAGACCGGGTACTTCGGTGACATGACTCGCACCGTGTTGCGCGGGCGCGCGAGCCAAGCGCAGCGAAGACTTTGGGAGACGGTGAAAGCCGGGCAAGCGCTTGCTTTGAAGAAGATCAAGGCGGGAATCGATGGGATGACGATTCATAAAACAATTCAGGAATTCTTTGCAGAGCGTGGTTTTCCGACGGAGGTGCGCAAAGGCCGGCGAGTTGGATTCTTTCATGGGACAGGCCATGGGCTTGGGCTCGAGATCCACGAGCATCCACGGTTGCAAAAAGTCACGCTGAAAGATCGACAAGTACTAACGGTTGAGCCCGGATTGTACTATCCCGGATTGGGCGGCACGCGTTTGGAAGACGTGGTGTTGGTTACGAAAACCGGTTGCAGAATTCTGTCGCGGTTTCCGAAGCAGTTGGAGATTTAGTGGTAATTGGTAGGGTCGGCGCGCTGCGCCGATCGGACATCGCAGCGCGATGTCCCTACCAAAATAGGCGGTTGGGAAACGGCCGCTCCTTGAACGAAGTGCATTATCACGCGTCTAATTGTTCCAGCGGTAAAGTGACAATTGGCTTGGAAGCATTAAATTAAAGCAACTATGTTTTATCCTTACGGTTTCGGCGGTTCCAGTTGGCTGCTTTATATAGGTGTGCCGTTGATCATTGGGATTTGGGCGCAGATTCGGGTGAGCAGCGCGTTCCGAAAATGGGGCGAGGTGCGGGCCAGCTCAAACATTACTGGCGCCGAGTGCGCCCGCGAAATCCTACAGGCGGCACAAATTCACGATGTGAATGTTGTCGAGACGAACGATTTTCTCGGTGATCATTACGACCCGACCAGCAAAAAACTTTGCCTTTCGAGCAATGTTTATCATACGCCCTCGGTCGCAGCACTCGGCATCGCGGCGCATGAGACCGGTCACGCTATTCAACACGCCAAAGCTTACGCGCCGCTCAAAGCGCGCATGGCGATTGTGCCGGTGACAATGATCGCATCGCAAATGCTGCCCTTTGTGATCATCGGCGGGCTGTTTTTTCACCTCACCGGTCTGATTACGCTCGGCATTTATTGTTATCTGATTCTACTGGTCTTCCAATTGATCACACTGCCGGTGGAGTTCGACGCCTCGCGGCGCGCAAAGATCATTTTGCAGCAAATGGGAATCGTGCAGGCGGGTCGCGAAGTTGCCGGTGTGAACAACGTGCTGAACGCGGCCGCGCTCACTTACGTGGCAGCATTTATCGCGGCGTTGGGCAACTTGCTCTGGCTGCTGTCGATCCGCGATCGGCGCTAATCGATCGCGCCGTTGAAGAAGATGAATCCTTCCGCCGCGTTGTCCGGCACCGGGCGGATTCGCTGGGGCGAACCTGCTCGCCGGATTTCCGATTTGTTATCGTCCGGTCTCGGCACTCGTGCTAAGTCTAAGCGTCAGGCAATGGACCAACCGAAAACCGAAGAAGACCAGGAGTTGGTGAGGCGTACGCAATCAGGCGATGCCAGCGCGTTCGATCACCTCGTTATCAAATACACGCCGCGCCTTTACGGCTTGGTTTACAACATGACGTCCAATCACGAGGACACGAATGATCTTTTGCAGGATATTTTTTCCAAAGCCTACAAAGCGATCCGCGGTTTTCGTGGCAAATCGTCCTTTTACACGTGGATCCATTCCATCGCGGTGAATATGACGCTGAATTTTCTCAAGAAACGCGGCCGCCGTTTTCAACTGAGCCTGGATGACGTGGATGCGAGCATTCAAAACGACAGGGAATTTCTGGAAGCGACGGCGACGAGCAGTCCAGTGCGGGAAGCGGACCTGTCTGAACTGCAGCGAAGATTGAACGAGGCCATGATGAAATTGTCTGATGAACACAGAGCCGTGGTCACCATGTTTCATGTTCAAGGGATGCCCCACGCGGAGATCAGTAAAATCTTGCGCGTTTCGGAGGGAACGGTACGTTCGAGGCTCTTCTACGCGAATCGGCAGCTGCAAAATTATCTCGACGAATTTCGGAAAAATCCTGTTTCTTAGCCCCTGCTGCAATGAACGAATTTAACGACAACGAAATCGCGAGGTTGCTTCGGTTGAAGCGCTTCGAGCAACCGCCGCCTGGTTATTTCGAAAATTTTCTGCACGAATTTCATCGCCGGCAGCGCGATGAATTACTCCGGCAGCCGCTTTGGCGGATCTGCTTGGAACGCGCTCACGACTTCATGTTGCGACTGGATGTTCGTTCTCTGGCATCTTATCCAGCGGCCATCGCCGCGGTCGTGGTTTGTGCCGCAGTCATTTCATTGAAGATTTATCAGGAACCGGAGACTGCTCAGGTCGCTCTCCAAAGTCCGCCGGCCTTATCTGCGCCAGCGGATGCCGATGGAGAATTGACTCTTGCATCTCCGGTCGCCACGCGGATTTTCAGGACGCAGCCGCTTCACAGTTTTGATGAAAGCGCCCAGACTCACCGAGCCGCCGTCCCGCCACGCTACGTGCTCGATAGCGTCCCCGTGAGTTATGAGCCGACTTTCAGATTTTAGTCGCGCGCCGGAGTTCCCTTTCCGGTTTCAGTTCAGGCCGATATTCAGCCTCGGCCTCGCGTTCAGCCTTTTCTTCGCGACGGTCCCCTTGGTTTACGCTCAAGAGCAATCCGCCACCGCAGTTAGCCATCAGGTTAAAGAGATCTTTGAGCATGCCGCCAAGGCCGTGGTCAAGATTCACGGTGTCGATGAGCACTGCGAGATTTCCGGCACCGGATTCTTTATTGATCCTACAGGAACGCTTTACACAGCATACACCGTTGGCGGTGAAGCGGGAAATTTCACAATTGAATTTAACGGCAAGAAATATCCAGCCCGCCAGCTTTTGGCGGATATCCGCAGCGGCACGGCGATGTTGAAAATAGACGCCGTAACTCCCGCGATGACGATCGGAAAATCGGAGGAACTGGAGGTGGCAACCCCAGTCGTCGCCATTGGTTATCCATTGGATTTGCCGGAAACGCCGAATTTCGGAATGGTCGCGGGGTTCGACCACAAATATCTGGGCCGCTATTTTTCGACTACGCACTTGCGTCTGAATCTGCCGACGCAGCGCGGAGAGGCGGGCGCGCCATTACTTAACATGAGGGGCGAAGTGGTTGGCATCGTCGTCAGTAGTCTCGAAAACAATTCGGCGTGTTATGCCGTTCCAATCGAAGCGGCAGAGAAAATCCGCGGCGACTTTGTCCGTTTTGGCGAGGCCAGGCACGGGTGGGTCGGCATCAATGTTTCCGAGGCGCCGAAGCCAGTGGAAGGCTCACGAGCGGAAATGACGCAGATCATGGAAGGGACTCCAGCGGCCGGTTCCGGGATAAAACCAGGCGACATTCTCCTGCAAGTAGGACGGAAAAAAGTCACTGAACCTGAAGATGTACTGGATGCCTCATTTTTCATCACTGCCGGCGACGTCGTCCCGATCACCGTGTTGCGTGGGAATCAAAAGCTGACCTTTAACGTGCGGGCCGGGTTTCATCCAGCCAGTCAGCACGGAGTATTAATCGCTTCGCCTGCCTCGCCGACGATTAATCAGGCGATTCCGCTCAAGCTCGATTCCGAGGCGCAGCGCACGCCTTAGTGCCAAGACGCGTTCAGCGCGCCAACATTTTCCGAAACTCTGCTTCGTCGAAAATACGAATGCCGAGCTGTTTCGCCTTGTCGAACTTGCTCCCTGGCTGGGCGCCCGCGAGCACGTAATCGGTTTTCTTGCTCACGCTGCTACTGACGCGTCCGCCCAGTGCTTCGATCTTCTGCGTTGCTTCTTCGCGGGTCATCGATGGCAGCACTCCAGTGAGGACAAAAGTCTTGCCGGCCAGCGGTAGTTCCGCCGCTTTTTTCACCGAGGCTCTTTCGCTCTTCGGCGTAATTCCCAATTGCTTTAGCCGTTGCAGAATTTTCCGGCCGATCGCCGAGGCGAAGAAATCTAGAACGCTTTGTGCGACTGCCGGGCCTACCTCGGTGACAATGCCGTGCTTCTTTTCGGCTTTGCTCTTCGATTGCTTCGCGAAACCAGCTTTAATTAGCCGCTCGGCGATTTCTTTCGCGTCTTGTTTGTGTTCCCGCTTTTCGTGGTAATCCAAAACATCACGGAGCAATTGCGAATGGGCTACTTCATCGATGTTGTCGTGAAAACGGGCGAGCTGCGTTGCGGTGGTCTTTCCAACATCAGGAATCGCGAGAGCGAAGAGCCACCTCGAAAGTGGCAAGGTTCGGGCGCGCTTGATCGCTTGAATCGCTTTCTTCGCGTTTTTCTCGCCGAAAACGCGTGGCGCGTCTTGAGTGCCCAGGTTCAATTTGGCGAGCTGCTCACTTTTCAATTCGAAAAGATCGAGCGGTTCGCGGACCAGACCGCGTTCGACCAGTTTGTCGGCCACAATTCCGCCGACGCTTTCGATATCGAGCGCGCCTCGGGCAGCGAAGAACTCGACGCGTCGCGTCGTCTGCGCCGGGCACTGGATATTTTCGCAGCGCCAGGCGACGAACTGTGGGTCGCGTCGGACCCGTTCGCCGCATACCGGGCACTTGCCGTGAAGATGCTCGGAAAAATCAAACGGCTTCGCGTCGCGCGGGCGCTTGGATTTCACAACGGCAACTACGGCGGGAATTACTTCGCCGGCTTTTTCGATCACGACTGTGTCGCCGATCCGGATGTCTTTGCGCTTGATTTCGTCCTCATTGTGCAATGTTGCGCGCCCAACGGTGCTTCCGCTAACGAGCACCGGTTCGAGCACAGCAACTGGCGTTAAGATTCCAGTGCGACCAACTTGGATCACGATGTTGAGCAGACGTGTCTCCACCCGCTCCGCTTCGTATTTGTAGGCAATCGCCCAGCGCGGCGATTTGGCTGTGAAGCCGAGCCGCTCGCGTTGTTCGAACGCATCGACTTTCAACACCGCGCCATCAGTTTGATAAGCAAACTTGTGACGGATGCCGTCCAGCTCGTGAATCGCGTCCAAAATTTCCTCGACTGACTTGGCCACCCACCAGCGCTCGGTGACTGGCAAGCCAAGCTTCTTCAGCAGCGAAAAAACTTCGGAGTGAAGATCGACATCCACTCCTTCGATTGCTCCGGTTCCGTAAAACACGACTCCGAGCGGCCGTTTCGCCACGATCTTTGGGTCGAGTTGCTTGAGCGAACCCGCCGCAGCGTTGCGGGGATTTGCGAAAAGAGGAAGACCTTGCTTCTTGCGTTCCTCATTAAGTTTTTCGAAACCTTGTCTGTCCATGTAAACTTCGCCGCGCACCTCCAGAAGTTTCGGCGCCATGTCGCGAAGGCGCTCCGGCACTGAGCGGATGGTCCGGATATTTTGCGTGATATTGTCGCCCACATTTCCGTCTCCGCGCGTCGCCGCCTGGCGCAGCTTGCCACTCTGGTAAATGAGCGAAACCGCAACGCCGTCCACTTTTGGCTCGATCACCACCGCGATTTTTTCGTTCGGCAAGAGGCGCCGGATGCGGGCATAAAAGTTTTTCACTTCGTCTTCTGAGTACGTGTTGTCCAGGCTGAGCATTGGGATGAGATGCGAGACCTGCTCGAACGCTTGCAACGGTTTTCCGCCAACACGCTGAGTGGGGGAGTCCGGCCTGACAAGATCAGGGAATTGCGTCTCGAGATCGATGAGTTCCTTGTAAAGCCGGTCGTATTCGCGATCGCTGATTATCGGCGCAGCTTCGTCGTAGTAGAGACGGTCGTGCCGGCGGATCTCATGTCGAAGCTGCTCGATACGCTTTGCGGCTTGCTTCTCGTCGATTGCCATTCTGCATGATACTGGCACACAAAATCTCAGCAACGGTGCAACGCGTTGGTATCGTCTTCAGAGAGGCGGAACGGCCTCAAGTCCGCCCAAGTCAAGGGGCAAGCACTTTGTTGCGCTCTGAGAAACAAACTCGCAGGAGATGGAGCGCCTGCGCTACAATTAGGTTGTGAGCGCAGGCGAGCGCATTCTCGGGATCGAAGGCGGCGGAACTAAAACCGCCTGGGTGCTTGTAGAAACGGTAGCCCTAGGGGACACATCGAACCGGGAATTTCGCGTTATCGAGCAGGGGAGACTACCCGCATCGAACTTCCGGCTCACCACGCCCGAGCGGCTGCGCGTGATTCTTGCTGAGCTGCCAAAGCAAATCGATCGCGCGGGAGTCTTTCTTGCCGGTTGCGCCACAGAGGGAGATCGCGCTTTGCTCAAGCAAATCTGTCTCGAGCTCTGGCCAAACGCCAAAATCGTCACGGGCAGCGACCGCGACTCTGGTCTCGCAACGGCGCTCGATCACGGGGATGGTATCGTCGTCAACGCTGGCAGCGGATCATCTGTCACTGGGCGCCGTGGCGATCAAATCAAGAGAGCCGGCGGCTGGGGTCATATTTTGGGCGACGCTGGGGGCGGTTATTTTCTTTCCATTCAGGCGCTCCGCCTGATCTTGCGTGAACACGATTTGCATCGCAGCCAGATGCAGTTCAGTGCGAAAGTCCTGCACGCGCTTTCGTTGAACAATCTCGATGAACTGGTTCGCTGGGTGCAAACGGCGGACAAAATGGAAATCGCGATGCTGGCGCCGGTGATCTTTGAAGCCGCAACGGAGAGTGATGCGCGGATGATGGAAATCATCGAAGAAGGCACGCGTGTCCTCTGTGAATACACCGAGGCCGTCGCATCTGCTCTGCATCTCCTTGCACCACGAGTCGTGCTGATTGGGGGGCTGTTTTACCGTGACTCAATTTATACGCACGCGTTTCGGCGCAGACTGAAAAAGAATCTTCCTGATGCTCGCGTGGCAATCGCGGAACGCCCCCCTGAGCTTGGGGCCGCATGGCTCGCAGCGGAGGTGCATGGTCACGTTACTTTTCAGGCAAAGCTCTCCGAGAACCAAATCGACGGTCTGGCTGCGGTGTTGACCGAACAGCGCAATCCGCGCTCGGAGAATCTGGAGAAGCTGAGTCCGCGCGAACTAGTCGAACTTTTTATCGAGGAGGAAAAGTTTGTTCAAGAAGCATTGCGCGACGTGACAGCTGACCTTGTCCGGGCGGTTGAAATTGTGACTGAATCGCTGCGAAATGGTGGCCGGCTGTCTTATATCGGAGCTGGGAGCAGCGGGCGCATTGGGGTCTTGGATGCGAGCGAGATCCCGCCGACCTTTGGCGCGTCGCCTGATCTTGTGCAGGGACTGATCGCTGGCGGTGTGACTGCGCTTTATCGCAGTGTCGAAGGTACGGAAGACGCGGAAAGCGCCGGCGCGTTGGCCGTGGATGAAAGGGGAATTAAAAATAGCGATGCCGTGATTGGTATCACCGCCAGCGGACGAACGCCTTTTGTTCTCGGTGCGCTGGCGCGGGCAAAGTCGTTAGGCGCAAAGACGATTCTGCTCACGTGCAATCCGGTAGCGAGCGCTGTTGTGGCAGGCGTGTCGCCCGCAGAGGATGGGACTGCGTCCGATGCACAAGAGAATGTGGTTGTCGATTTTGTAATTAAACTCGCGGTCGGACCGGAACTTCTCACCGGATCAACAAGGTTGAAGGCAGGCACGGTGACGAAAGTTGCGCTGAACATCATCAGTACCGGCGCGATGGTCGCGCTCGGCAAAGTGCGCGGCAACTTGATGACCGATCTTCATACATCCAGCGGGAAACTACGCGATCGCGCCGTTCGAGTGGTCGCCGAGTTGGCAAGCTGCGATTACGACTCCGCGCGTAACATGCTTGAAGCAAACGGCTGGAATTTGAGATCAGTCGTGGACAAGTTGTCGTAGCCACGACTCTGTGAGCCATCCCCTAACAAGCTTTAGTTTTGGCCTGACGACCACACGGCGGTGGCTCCAGAGGATTTCTCGGCGGTAGGTAGAAATTTTTGACCCGATAAGCGCAACGGAACCGTCCGGCACGAAGCAAGGTAAGACTCAACCGAAAGGAACCCTATGCTCTGGACAATATTTGTAATCTTGCTTGTGCTCTGGCTGCTTGGATTGGTCAGCTCCTACACTTTGGGCGGATTCATTCATATCCTGCTCGTCATTGCGATTGTAGTGCTGATTATCAATTTGATCCAAGGTCGCCGCCCGTTGTAAGCTGACTGCAATGAAACCGGCCGCGATCGTCGGCATTATTCTTATCATCATCGGCATCATCGGCTTTGCTTACGGCGGTCTGGGTTGGACGACAGAGAAGAAAGACGCGCAACTAGGCCCACTTGAAATTACTCACAAGGAGAGTCACGGAATCGATTTTCCGCCGATCGCGAGCGGAATTTGTCTCGCCGGTGGAATAATCCTTTTGATCGTCGGCAGCCGAAAAGGCTGATGGCGTCTAACCATTCTCCGCCTTCATTACGGCGAAAGTTTTGCTGCCTTTGCGGTCGAGATAGAGAAGGACGCCACGTCTCGGATCGGCTTTGGTGAGTGCCTCGCGGAACGATTGGACGCTCGTCACGGGTTTACTGTCCACTTCAGTGATGACATCCTCGCGCTGAATGTCCTGTTGCGCGGCGAGGCTGTTGTCCTCCACGTCCGTCACGATGACACCTTGCTGAACAGCGAGATGCAGACGTTCAGCAACTTCCTTCGTCAATTCCTGCACCTGTAATCCAAACTTGCCAACATCCTCCTGTTTCGGTTGAGCCGGTTGGATCGGCTCGTTTGACGCGCGCGAGATCTCGCTAGGCAACTCGCCAGTCTTAACCGACACCTTTATGGTCTGCCCTTTGCGCCAAACGCTCAGCTCGACACTTTGGCCGACCTTCTTCTTCAAAATCTCATGCTGAAGCTGCGAGTCGGTTTCGACCGGCGTTCCATCGACATGTGTAATCACATCGAAGGGCCGCAAGTCGCTTCTGTAAGCAGGCGTATCGGCTTCAATTGTGCGCACCACAACGCCTTTGTCGGTGCCCTTGAGCAAATCGCGGATTGATAAGTCGTCGCCGAGGGTTTCGATGCGAATCCCGAGCCATGGGCGCACGATCTTATGACCGGCGATAAGCTCCACACCGATCTCTTTTGCCATGTTACTTGGAATGGCGAAGCCGAGCCCGCGATTCATGCCATTGATCAGAGTGTTCATTCCAATCACCTTGCCATCGATGTCACACAGCGGGCCGCCGCTGTTGCCAGGATTGATCGACGCATCGGTCTGCAAGTAGTCGGAAATGGAGTAGCCGCCGGTCTGGAGCAATTTGCTGCGGCCTTTGCCGCTGACCACTCCGTAAGTGAAAGTGTAGTCGAGCTTGAACGGTGCACCGATCGCGAATGCAAATTGGCCTACGCGCACGGCATCGCTGTCGCCTAGCTGGACGACCGGCAAATCCTTTGCATCAATCTTAATGACGGCGATATCAGTCTTTTCATCGGTCCCCACCACCTTCGCCGCAAAGTCGCGGCCATCTCTCAATTTCACGTCGATTTTGTCTGCGCCCTCGACCACGTGAAAGTTCGTGAAGATGTAACCATCTGGTCTAACAATGAAACCGGAGCCTTCGCTTTGGATCGGTCGGAGCTCGTTTGGGTTACGCCGCTGACTGTTTTCATCCGGCGGTCCTTGGAAGAACAGGTCGTCGAGTGGCGAACTCTGGCCTCCGTCGTTTTTCTTTGAAATCTCAATAATGACGACGCTTGGCGCCACGACCTCGAAAACTTTCGCGAATGCATTGTTCAATTGGTGAACGACATCCTTGCCCGCCTCCGCCGCGGCAGCAGGAATGGCAGGCGTCGGGGCGACCTCGGGTTGCGCCGCAAACGATGTAATAATTGCAGCGCACAAAATCAAAATGGATAAACGCATTGGTTCGAACTTGGACAGCATTGAACATGCAATGTTCAACTGGCCGCGTCCAACGCCGCGTTGCGCAAAGCTGGCCTCGCAGTTCAATCGTGCCTTTGTTAGCTTACTGTACAGAGCGGATATGCTTTTCGACCAAGCCTTGCATATGCGTGCGTCCACAAGGCGAATCGTCTTTCAGGCGGCCGTCGTGTTTTTAATACTCCTCTGGGCGACAGCGATTGCACCCGAGCCTCCCGCCCGCATCTCAATCTCACCGCGCGAACTGGTTCGCGCTGTCACGATTGGCCGCAGCTCTCTTATCGACTTGTGCCTGATCGAACAGGTCGATCCCAACGGGCGCGACACTCACGGGCGGACGCCATTGCTGATCGCGACGTCGCGGCAGGATTGGAAGACAGCCCGGCGGCTCATCGATGCTGGCGCACTCGTCGACCACGCCGACGAAAAAGGTTTTACGCCCCTGATGGCAGCAGCAATGCACGGTAATCTGGAGATGTTCCGCGCGTTTCTTGCACGCCTAACCAATCTTCACGCCGAAGCTCGGTGTAAGGATGGCCGCGATCTCTTGGGAATGGCTCTCGATGGCGCGAACCCGGAGATCATCAGAACCGTAACGGAGCGGCTACCGCTCATGCCGCAGTGGAGAACCAGCACGCGGCGCGCTCTTGAAGCGGCCCTGCTTGCGGGAAACAAGGATCAAATCCGATTGCTGCTGGGTAAACATGCAACTCCTCCGACCCCTGAAGGTAAACGGGTGCCGCTGGTCGCCTATGCCATCGCAAAAAACGACGCGCCCCTTTTTAGCACGCTGATGGCCTGTGGCGCCGATCCCAACACCGTTTTGCCGACGCGCTGCGACAAGGAGTTCCTGGCGTTGCTCCCGTCAAAATCCCTTCGCAGTTATATCGAAGAAGACAGGAATCTGACCGTGCTGATGCTCGCTGCTGGTCTCGGGCAGGAGGGTTACGTGCGCGCTCTGCTGGGTGCCGGCGCCGACCGGACTCGCGCTACAAAACACGACAAAATGCTTGCGTTATACATTGCCGCCGAGACGGGCCAGTGGCGATGCACGCAAATCCTTCTCGGCGGCGGCCCTTCGCCAGATGAGCTGCGCATCGAAATTTCCCTCGCTTCGCAACGCGTGGCCCTTATCAAGAACGGCGTGCCGATGTTCCGCACCGAATGCTCGACTGGCCGGAGAGGTTACTCCACACGGAGCGGTGAGTTTGTGATCACGAGCAAGGAACGGAACCATCGTTCCACCATTTACAAAGTGGAAATGCCATATTTCATGCGCCTGAGTTGCCTCGATTTCGGGATGCACGCGGGCATGGTGCCCAATTATCCAGCCTCTCACGGCTGCATTCGGCTGCCTCCGGAGGCGGCCCGCAAATTTTTCTCCGAAATCCCGATCGGCACGCTGGTAACAGTGAAATAGCGGCGATTGTTCGCCGGAATCAACGTGCGCGTTCTTTTTCTCTTCGCTCCCGGTGCAGGGGCGCCGTCGTCTCATCCTTGGATGCGAAATTGGAAAGCTCGCCTGGGCGAGATAGGAAACGTCGAAACTTTCGATTACGACTACATACGCGAAGGTCGGAAACGCCCCGATCGCTTGCCGCAGTTGATTGCTAGGCATCGCGAAGCACTGAGCAACGCAAAGGAACAACATCCGTCTGAACGGACGATCCTCGCTGGCAAAAGCATGGGTGGCCGCATCGGATGCCATGTGTCGCTCGAAGAGAAAGTGAACGGTCTCATTTGTCTTGGGTACCCCCTCTGCGCGATGGGCGATCGGGCTAAACTTCGCGATGAAATCTTGCGCGCCCTGACTACACCGATCTTGTTTATACAGGGTACGCACGATTCACTTTGTCCGTTGGATCTTTTGGAGCGCGTTCGCAACGAAATGAAAGCGCCGAACTTTTTGTATGTCGTCGAAGGCGGCGACCATTCGTTGCGCGTCCCCAAGCGCCAACTTCAAGCGGCAGGCGAAACCCAGAACGAGGTCGATCGACGAATCCTCCAAGCTATTTCCGGTTTCGTTGACCAATCAAATTTGTTGTAGTCGCTCCCACTGCCTGCGGCTTTTGATTTGACCACACTCCTACTGCGGCGGCACCAGAATAATCCGGGCAAACTTCCGCTGGCCCGATCTTTTCAGGATATTTGACGCAAGCTTTCGCTTACGAAAATAAATGGGATACCGCCGCAAGGATGCCGGCGCACGAAGCCTTAGTATGCCGAGATCGGCGGTCGGAGAAAAGCGACGCATCTTGATTGTTGATGACGACCGGGACAGCACCCATGTGATCAAAATCCTTCTCGAAAAGATCGGCCGCTATCTTGTGCTCGAACAGCACGACGCCACCAAGGCTCATCAGAGTGCCCGGATTTTCAGGCCGGATCTGATCTTGCTCGACATAGTGATGCCAGAGAGAGACGGAGGCGAAATAGCGGAACAGATCCAGGCCGATCCGGAATTGCAGAGAACGCCGATCATCTTTCTCACCGCGCTGGTCACAAGAACTGAGGTAAACTCTGGTCTCCAGATCCAAGGGCATCCATTTCTCGCCAAGCCGATCAGTATTCCCGAGTTGATCGACGGGATTGAAGAAAATTTACCCGCACATGATGCGTTTCAACGCCATACGTAGCGATCGTCCACTCTTCTATTCTCGAAGCGCGGGAAGCGTATTCGTCAATTGCAGAGCGGCACGGTTGAGATACGCCTGGAATTTGGACTTAAAACCCTTGACGGTCTGAGGGAGGTGAAGATGGACTTTGAGGAATTCCAAAACCAATCGCGACTTTATGTCATCGGCGCACTGGAGCCTGAAGAATTGGAGGAATTTGAGAGAGAACGCAAAAAGTCCGGCAAAAAGGCGGAAGATTTCATCTCACAATGTTACTTATTACATGATGCATTCGCGCTTAGTTTGCGCCCGGCGAAAGCTTCCGCCGCAATCAAAGAACGACTCACGTCGATGGTGCGAAAACGGAAACAGGTGACGCATGCCCGAAATGCAGCGGGTTTCCTTTGATGACTGCGGCCACTAAATAACGCCGACAGGATCAATCACGTTGCCCGCTTCGTCAAAGACGCGAATCACAGTATTTCTTCGAGCAGGCGCAATTACCGATGAAATGAAATGGCGACCCTAACTGGATTCGAACCCGTGTTACGAACGCAAGCCTTTTGACTAACGACTTTCCCTCGCAAATGGACATCTTAAAACATTACTGCACACGGGTGTATGTTATGCATTAAGGTTATGCACTATGCCAAGCATTCATCGTCAACCGGGCAGACCTTTTTGGTTTTGCGCATTCACACTGTTCGATCCCGAAACTCACACGAGGAAGCGCGTGTTTCGTTCCACGAAAACGCGCGACAAAAAGCAGGCGGTTGAAGTCTGCCGCACGTGGCACAAGGCCGCCTTGCTCGCCCGCAATGGCAAGCTGAGCGCGGATGCTGCCCGCGAAGTAATCACACGCGGTGTGAGCGATGTTTATGCAGCGGCCAATCTCGAATCGCTGGAAAGCGCGACGGTTCGTAAATGGTGTGAGAAGTGGCTGGAAGCGAAGTCAATTGAGGCAGAGGAATCGACGCAAGCGCGGTATAAGCGTATCGTTGACCGCTTTCTTGAATGTCTCGGAGCGAAAGCGAACCGCGATCTTTCAACGCTGCAAGCCGGGGACATCACCCGGTTTCGTGATCGAGAGGCAAAGACGCTCTCCCGCGCGACCGCGAACCTGAGTCTCAAAGTTTTGCGCGTCTGTTTTGGCGAGGCTCTCCGACAGGGCTTACTCGCACTGAATCCGGCTGTGCGCGTGCCGGTCCTGAAATCGCGCGACAAGTCCGCGCGACGCGCATTCACGCTCTCGGAAATCAAGCGCATTCTCAAAGCGTGCGGTAACGATGCTGAATGGCGCGGACTCGTGCTTTTCGGCCTGTATCTCGGACAGAGACTCGGCGACTTGGCAAAGCTCACATGGCGCGCGGTCAACTTCGACACCGGCGAGATTGCGTTCACTGCTCGGAAAACCGGACGGCGAATCGTGTTGCCGCTGGTTCAACCGCTCAGCGATTACTTGGCATCCTTACCAGCGAGCGACAATCCCGATGCCTTCATTTTTCCACGCGCTGCAAGCGCCACGCGCACCGGCACACTCTCCAATCAGTTCCGGGAGATTCTCGTTGACGCTGGTCTTGTCGAACCGCGCGGACACGAAGCGACCGGCAAAGGGCGATCACAAGCGCGCGAACCGAGCGAAATTTCGTTTCACAGCTTGCGACATAGTGCGGTAACGATGCTGAAAGCGTCCGGTGTTTCGGACGTGCTCGCACGAGAGATTGTAGGACACGAGAGCGCCGCAATCTCGCGGCAGTACACGCACCTTTCAACGGACGATCCATTGTGGGTGCAGCATTGGCATTGTCTGTGTTGTCTTGCTGTTCTGGTGGAGACAAAGAGTGAGCGATCTGAGTGGCGGGCGTGGACTGCGAGGCTGTGCTCTGGGCTTCGTTGGCTTTAAGTTGGGCGAGGATCTCGTCCCATTTGTCGCGAGTGAAGGCGCTGAATTGGTGCTGGCGAGGGTGGTAGTGCAGGTGCTCATGTTTGATAATCATGTCCGGGTCGCGTGAGAGCAGGGCGATCTTATCCGTGCTCGTGCCGAAGACAGCATTAGCTTCCATGAGGGAGGCGTTTTCGAGATTGTCGCGGATTTTGGCAGCAGCAAGTTCGGCATTGGCGAGGGACAGTTCGAGAATGGCTTGTTTACGTTCTGCGATTTCTCTGCTTTCGGCGCTAACGACAGCTTTTACTGTGCGCCAAGTGACGCCGACTTTGCGCGCGATGCGATTGATCGAATCTCCAATGCCGGCAGCTTCGACTATGGCGCGGTATTTCCTACCCGGAATACGTTCGCCTGTTGCTTTACCGGCCATTTGGTTTAGGGCGATCTCCCTGTGACAAGGGCTGGCCGCTTAATGATTGAATCATGCTCAAATGAACATATAAGCTGGGATCGAGGCAAATGCAAGGCTTCGTTGTGGTATGAAAGGCATCGAAATCAACCGCACCGTCAATCGCGACAAGTGGCCCGATTACCTCTCGTGGATGGTGGATACTACTCGTCGGCAACACTGGTGCCAAGTGGATCACAGTGGCCATAATCGTTTCCGCGTTCGGAGCGCTCCACGCTGGTTTAGCTCCGGCGTCGGAGATGTAGCTTATCTTTCCTACCACGGCTGCCAAATCGGCAAGGATGATGAGCCACATCTAAGTCTGGCGGAGAAATGTACCGTCGATAACGACTAAGAAATCGTCGTCGACCGCTCCGCCAAAACCAGACATGTGACCGCTTCCGACAAGCGTTACCTTCCCGTCTGCGGCGACTGGTGAGCCCGTTTTGTTGAAATGATTTTGGGGCGACGTTGTGGAACCGGTAGATAGGATGAACGTATCACTCAGAGACGCATGCAATTTGCTAGCCTGAATAGAGAACTCGGGGATGATTATCTGACCATCGGTTGCGAAAGTTCCGCCCCGTGAGTCGACGTACGTTACGGTACCCAGATCCGTGTCAATGGGATCAAATGGTTTCGCGACTAATAACTGCTGGGAATTCGAGGGGACCAGGAAAGTCATAGTCACCGGTTCGATGTACGGGTTCGGGTGTGCGCCGCTCGCAATTTGAATCGTCGCCGTGCCAGTCAGTTGCCATTTTTCGCCTGCAACTGACAGCGAGGACATGTCGTCGTTGGCGATACCGACGTCTTCGACCCACGGAAACAGACCTTTGCCCAATGTGACGTCGTACGCCCGCCAAAGGTTCGCATCGCGGTACGTGGACCACGTGCCTTCCAACGCGGCGATGGACAAGGTCGCGTCATTAAACGTGTTGTCCTCGTCCGCATTGAGATTCTCCTCCCAGTTGAAGACATGCTTGTGGGCGCCCCGAAGACCCTTGTTCTCAAATAGGATGACGGACCCGAGCTTCGGCTCGCCAAACACCAGTGCTGTGCTATCCGTGAGTTCCAACGAGGTGAGAGCGTCGTTCGGGAGCGATTCACCGTTCTCATTTTTAACGTCCGTAATCGACCAATAGAGTCCTTCGCCGATTCCGGCCCAGCCAAAGACGCCGCTAACGGTCCCTAAATTCCAGGTGCCCAATAGCACCACGAGCGAGGACGTGATCGTATTGAAAGATTTATCCGCATCGGCTCCGAGATCCTCGGTCCGGAAGATATGTTTATGACCTCCGCGAAACTGATCGTGTTCGAATAGCACGATGTGGCCCGCCACGGGATCGCAAAGTGTCGTTGGACGGTCTTCAGCTACCTGCAGAGAGGACATGTCGTTATCTCGGATACTCAAGTCTTCCACCCAGGGATACAAACCGGGTCCAAGAACGACTGGGTAGTCGTCATCGAACCCTGAGTTACGGTAGAACTTCCAGTTACCCGCGAGCACTACAATCGACGACACACTGTCATTGAACTCATTGTCGTCGTCCGCGTTGAGGTTGTCCTCAGCATTCAAGACGTGCTTATGCGGCCCCTGAAAGTTCGCGTCCTTAAACAAGATGACATGCCCGAAAATCGTTGTCCCAAGGGTCACCGCCGCAGGGACCGTGGGACGTAACGAAGACACGTCATGGTAGTCGATACTCAGAGTTGATAAGTCTGGGTACGTCCCGAGCCCCACCGGGCCGCTATCGTAGAGCCCATGAAAGTTCCAGTCGGCGTAAAAAGACCAGGCCCCCGTCAGGATGACAAGTGATCCGACATTATCGTTGAAGAAGTTGTCGTCGTCCGCATTGAGGTTTGGCTCAGGCGCGAACACATGCCTGTGCGGACCGTAGAAGGCGCCGTATTGGAAGAGGATCACCTCGTTGTCGACGGAGTTGCTGATCGTCGCCGCCGAAGTGCTCGGCTGAAGAGACGATACGGAGTCGTTGCTGATGCCAACGCCTTCAACCCATGGATAGATACCAGGACCGAAGATAGGCTGCAGCGGATAGCTGCCATCGAACTCGGTGTCAAAATAGAAGGACCAATTGCCTGACTCGACGACAATCGAGGACGTCTTCTTGTCGAACCCAACGGCGCCGAGGTCCTTCTGCGCTTCGAACACATGCTGGTGCTCGCCGCGAAAATTCGCGTGTTCGAACAGAATTACGTGGCCATTGAGTGGCTCGCCCGGCATGGTCGGCTCGTCGGGTACCGTCATCATGGAGCGAATCTTGTCGTTTGACAACTTTTTTTCACCGACGAAGCGATAAAGGCCCGGCCCAATTACCACACCGGGAAACGGATTCGCCAGGTTCTCGTCCTGAAAGAATTGCCAGTTACCGCTGAGAATGACGATTGACGAAACGCCATCCGGGAACTCGCAGTTCGCAACACAGACAGTGTTGCCGTCCGAATCCGTGCCAAGGAGGCTAAGCGCGTCTGCCTTATCAAATATGTGTTTGTGTGCGCCCTGAAAATTCGCGTCTGTGAACAGGATGAGTTGATCCACGGAAGCCTCCTATCGGGCGCTTATCTCGAGTCCTCCCCTGAAGGCGGCGAGCGCCATGAGCAAAGCTCCCAGAAGCCTCGCAAGTGTTCGGGATCGAGCGCTCGATGTCATCGGGTCTGACGAATTTTTCATCGTTGCATTTGTACCGGGGTGCATATCGAAAAGTCAAGCATCATTCGAAGATTTGACGCGCGTCGAGGAAATCTCTACCGAAGCGCAGCAGCATTTAACAATCAGCCGTCACGTTTCACCGCGTGGCGGCTTTCTGTTCACCACACTTTGAAATCGCCAGTGTGCTCGTGCGTTTGAATAACGTTGCCCGCTTCATTCGTAAACGCGAATCATGGCGTCCCAATTCGTCTTGCCAAGTTGGCCAGATTTTTTCAAAACTCTGCGCATATGAAAACGACAACTCTCCCATTAAGAAATTTAATGAACCGCTCGCCTTTGCGCGCGTTCCTACTCATTCCGTTCGCGCTCGCCTGTTTTGCACTTTCGCCAACGGTTCGAGCGGTTGATCCACCGCCGGACGGAGGCTATCCCGGCTTCAACACGGCTGAGGGCGATGATGCGCTCTTCAACCTCGACACCTCACAAGGCACCAACAATACGGCCATCGGTTTTGCCGCGCTCTTTAGCAGCACTACCGGCATCAGCAACACGGCTGTTGGTTTTGATGCGCTCTATAGCAACACGACCGGCGCCGTCAATACAGCCACCGGTAGCAGTGCGCTCTTTAGCAACACAACCGGCACTGACAACACGGCCCACGGTGCTTTCGCGCTCTTTTTCAACACCACCGGCACCAGCAACACGGCCAACGGGGTTGAAGCGCTCCAAAACAACACAGCCGGCCAGCGCAACACGGCCAACGGGGGTGTTGCGCTCTTTTCCAACACCACCGCCAACAGCAACACGGCCACCGGTTTTGCTGCGCTCTCTTCCAACAATGCCGATAACAACACGGCCAATGGTTATCAAGCGCTCAATCAAAACACAACAGGCTTCAACAACACGGCTGACGGTGTAAGTGCGCTCTTTAGCAATACAACCGGCAGCAATAACACGGCCGACGGATTCCAAGCGCTGTTAAACAACACAACCGGCAGCTTCAACATTGCAGTGGGCAATGGAGGCGGTGGAAATCTCACGACAGGTATTAACAACATCGATATTGGTAATAACGGTGTTGCGGGCGAGTCTAAGACCATCCGCATCGGCAAGAGCGGAAAACAGACAAACACCTTTATTGCTGGCATCAGCGGGGCAACTGTTCCAA